>NZ_JANLOF010000008.1:0-1271 GCF_025466135.1 Pseudomonas sp. 14P_5.3_Bac1
GTTTTACTCAATCTCCATTGAAGGCGGTGTTATCACAGACCTGACGCTGGATATGCCACATGTCATTTTACAAAACGATGCCGAACCACAGGAACATTTAGCGATTCGTTATCGGAGCATCACGTGGGCTCACCACCTTGCTGGCACAACAGGCTATAGCGCTTGGGGAGGCGATGAGTGAAACCGTTAACTGACAGAACGGATAGCGATAGGTCCGGCACTTGTGATTTTTGGCAGGTCAATCGCGCCGGGAGTATTCTGGCGAACCAAGCGTGTACCGTGAGCGCGCGGCATATCAAAAATGGTGTGTTGCGGTTGCAATTCAATCGTGAAGTGGCGTACTACGCGAGAAGTATTGTCCACGATGTGGAGCAGGGTAAAAAGTCCCCAGAGCAGGGTCTTAGGGACTTGGAAAACGAACAAAAAGCCTGTTTGACCAGTCAATGGAGATCTCTCGACAGGGTATTGGGGTGATTGCAGGTGCACTGCAATTCACGGCCGGAGCAGGGATCTGTTACGGGTCTATCGGTACGCTATGTGTGGTCCCTGGAGTGCCGTTGATGGCGCACGGAGCCAATAATGTCTATGAGGGTGGACGTAATTTGTGGGAACGCCGCTCGGACACTCAGGGGCCGGTGCGCAAGGTGTACCACCAAGTTGCTAAAGCAATGGGCGGTGGTGAGTTTGAAGGGAATATGGCGTATGGAGGCGGCGATTTATTGATGTCAGTGTACGGTGTGGCCAGGTTGGTTTTAAAGCCTGATTCTTGGCGTCTGTTTCGTTATGTTCGTAGTGATTATCAACGTGGATATGTCGAGGCTAGTAAATTCACCTTAGCTTTTGATGCGTTTGCTGATGGAGTTACAATAAATAATATGAATAGAGATATAAAGAATAATGAGTAGTGATAATATTTTTTTGACATTTGTTTATTTTATTATTTCTGTTTTGGGGTTCTTGTGTTTTTATTTAATTAGCAGGCATCTTTCTGGTGATAACTTTAAAGAGAAATGGTTTTGGCTGTGCTTTGCTGGCGTTCTACTTTGGGGGGCGGTGCAATATAACGTAGCTCGCCACGGATCCATTTTGTTTTTTTCGTCCCCTCTGGAGTTTCTTGTTAGTAACTATTGGATTCGGTGGATTGCATTCATCAGTGCTATCCTTCAAGCGACATGTATTCCTAGCAAAACAATGCACAAGCCAAGCGCTGGTGGATCTACTTGAACATAATTTCCCGGCGGATAAACACGGCAGATTCTGTCTAACATTTA
>NZ_JANLOF010000040.1:0-1258 GCF_025466135.1 Pseudomonas sp. 14P_5.3_Bac1
TGTACGGACCGGACACATGGTGGACACATGTGCGGGGACATGGTTGACACATTATGAACCATAGTCAGGTTTGCTCATGTCGATCGTTCGTAGGAAGTGGTGGCAGAAGTAGACGTCAAAGAGCCCGTCACTTTCAGGGTTGGGTCGAACTGCGATGTGCTGCCCAACCAGCCCCTTGGCGATGCTGAAATAACGTTTCTGAAAGCGAAATCGGCTGTGATAAACCTTGGCCAGCACATCATCCGGCCCATATTCAAATTCCGATAGCTGCTGCGGATAAGCCCAAGGGCTTGCTCGGTACCGGTCCATAGGCACCTTGTAATCCAGTGCTTGGTGAGGGCGTTTTAAGTTATAGACCTCACGCCATTGATCAAACGCTGTTTGAGCATCCTTGATCGTAGAGAATTGACGCCCATCAAGCACCTCCGCTTTGAGTGAACGATGAAAACGTTCAATCTTTCCATTGGTTTGAGGGTGGTAAGGACGACTGAAGCTGATCCTGATCCCCAAGCGAATCAACCAGATACTTAGTTCTGTGATTTCCCCAGGGTTGCGTGGCGAGCCCCATGGTGGTCCATTGTCAACGTTGATGCGAGCCGGTAACCCAAAGCGCTGAAATACCTCGATCATCTTTTCCTTCACCGTGATTCCACGCTCGTTATCACAAGCTTGAATCGCCAAATTGAATCGTGAGTGATCGTCCAACAACGTCAGGGGATGGCATCGGCCTTCTTGTGTCGGGAAGTGCCCTTTGAAATCCATCTGCCAAAGATCGTTAGGTGCATCGTGTTCAAATCTCAGCTTTGCTTCTTGTTCCTTCTGAACAAGCTGAATCAGCCCGCATCGGTGCAAAACATTGGTGACAGTGCTAGGAGCAATCTGCTTTTTCAAAAGGCTGCTGATTGTGCGTCCGCCCCAAGCGGGATGTGCTTGCCTAAGCGCTATGACCTGCGCCTCCAAAGCTGGCGCGGTTAGCTTTGGGCTAGTCGCAGGTTTTCGGGATTTCTCTTGCAGCCCGGACTGCCCATGCATTTCATAGCGTTTCAACCACTTATAGGCCGTTTGCGGGCTGATGCCGAACCGTCGACACAGCTCTCGTTTATTGCTGCCGGGTTGCCGTGCTAAGGCAATGAACTCTTCTTTCAGGCTCATGGTATCTCTCGTGTCCCAGGGCATGATGGCTTTCCGGCGAAGTTGGCTCGCCAAAAGTGTCCACCATGTCCCCGCACACCCGTCAACCATGTGTCCGGTCCGTACA
>NZ_JANLOF010000060.1:0-935 GCF_025466135.1 Pseudomonas sp. 14P_5.3_Bac1
TGCCAGACGCTGTGTCCGTCAGCTTCAGTCAGTTGCTCCGGCAACCCGTTCAGGTCGTTGTGGTAGTAACGAATTTTCTGCAGTGGGCCGTCACCGTCGACGCGGGCCAACGGTTGATAGCCGCCGTCGTCTTCATACACATAAAGACTGGTTTGACTGTGCTTGTGCTCCTGCAACAACCGCAGCCCATCCCACATGAACCGGGTTTCCCCCAACGGATACCCATCGCTGCCATGCTCGGTTTTTTCAACCCGCCGCCCCAGCGGGTCGTAGACCATCCTGACCACGCAGCCGTTTTCATTAAGCACTTCAACCAACCGGCTTTCTGCGTCATACACAAACCGCTGCACGCCACGCTTGGCGCTGCGCTTCTCGATCATCCGTCCAAACGCATCGTAGCGATAACGCTTGTCCTGATACGTCAGCAGTTTGTTATGCACCACCAACCCGGCGCCCGTCTGCGGGCCGTCGAGCAGGTTGGCGGCGGCATCGTAGGCGAAGGTTTCGCGCTGGCCGTGCAGGCTGTCCTGGCTTGCGATGATGCGGCCGGTGGCGTCGTAGTGCAGCAGTTGACGGTGTTGTGCCGCGGGTTGCTGGTCGAGTTTGCCGATCAGGTTGTCGGCGGGGTCGTATTCGAACTGCTTTTGCGTCGCCGCAGGCATCAGCGATGGCTGGCTGTTAAGGCGGCGTTGGCGTGAGCGCAGGCGGCCGCTGCGGTCGTATTCGCTGCGGGTGCTGAGCTGGCCTTGGGTGCGCAGCACTTCGCGGTGCAGGCGGTCGCGTTCGAAGTCGCTGATGACCTGGCCGTCGAGGTTGATCTGGTGCAGGTGGCCGCTGCCGTAGTACAGGCGATTGAGCCAGCGCCCGTCCGGCAGTTGGGTCTGGATCAGGTTGCCGAGTTCGTCGTAGTGATGTTGCAGCTTGCCGCCGGCACT
>NZ_JANLOF010000063.1:0-738 GCF_025466135.1 Pseudomonas sp. 14P_5.3_Bac1
CACCTGAAAAAATAGCCTGGCTGCTACGTCGCTTGAGCTGTAGCCATCAGGCATTCCATGCAGGCGGTTAACGTCAATCCGGAGATCTTCAATACTTATACCCATTCCTCCGTGAGCGACTGACGAACGGTATCGCCAAGTTTTTGCCATTCCTTCAATGGATTGATCTTCCTCGGTCATCAGAACACCCGAGGACAACTGCCACCCAATCCTGTTTGAAAGCAGAGATTAGTAAGTTCGTCATAACGTGTTGTTACATCGTGAAAAGGCTTACTCCCGACCTACCGATGCGCTCAACGCCATTTATGACGACGACAGTGCGCTGAAATCAGAAGTCTCAGATTTTTCTGAGAACCGGACGCGTCCTACACGTGCATCCTTGATCGCTGTAATAGTCTACTCAGCCGATTGATTGAGTACGAGAAGGTTACCCATGGCGAACACTGGTTATATGTCGATCACCGGTAAGGTTCAAGGATTGATTTCAGCGGGTTGTTCAAGTCAGGAATCGATAGGTAATAAGTGTCAGCCGGGCCATTTAGATGAAATCATGGTGCTCTCATACAGCCATAACATGGCCAATATTGGCAACGTGAACAAGCCGACGCATCGCCCAATTGTGCTCACAAAAAATGTTGATAAATCGTCACCCTTACTCGCTCAAGCGCTTTCAAGTAGAGAGGAGATTGAATGTACGATTAACTTTTATCGAATATCTTCCTTTGGACAGCAGCAAAA
>NZ_JANLOF010000015.1:0-644 GCF_025466135.1 Pseudomonas sp. 14P_5.3_Bac1
AAAAGAGCCCAAAAGTAACCAAAAGGCTCTTGCCCCACCACTCGGCACCTCGCTTAGGCTCGGTGTGCCCTCACGCAGGCTTTGGAGCGTGGGCCGCCGCGATGGGCCATCCTTGGCCCAACACGGCTAAACCGGCGTCCTGCCGGTTTACCCACGCTCCAAAACCTGCGTTCGGCCAGCGTGGTTTAACGGGGCGCCTAAGATCAAGATCAAGATCTACAGCACGGCGGCCTAGTAGCCGACCTGAGTGGTAGAAGCGGAGCCGAGGCGGCCTGACAGCCGACCTGATCTTGGAAGCTGAACTCAATCAAATGTGGGAGCTGGCTTGCCTGCGATGGCATCAACTGGTTATGCCTGACACACCGAGGTGTCTGCATCGCAGGCAAGCCAGCTCCCACAGAAAAGCAAAGCAGTGCGGTGGTGGAGGCTGAACTCGGTCAACTTGTGGGAGCGGGCTTGCTCGCGAAGGCGGTGTGCCAGTGACACATGAGCTGACTGATCCACCGCATTCGCGGGCAAGCCCGCTCCCACATTTGGAGCTCAGTGCATCAGATAGAGGTGTGTTGCTGTGCTGTTGCCCTGCTTTTGCTTCAACCACTCAGGTCGGCTACTAGGCCGCCGTGCTCTGCTTTTGATCTTGATTT
>NZ_JANLOF010000079.1:0-631 GCF_025466135.1 Pseudomonas sp. 14P_5.3_Bac1
GGTAATGTTGCCGCCTTCAACGACCGATGGATTTGCCGTCAAAGTTACGGTAGTGGTGTCGATCGAGTCGGTGATGGTGGTGGTTGCTGGCGCAGGATTGGTCGCCAGGTTTTCGAAATTACCGCCAGTGGCGTTGGTGATCGTCGTGTTGACGGTCGAACCGTTGTTGTAAACGTCGTTAGCCGGGGTTTCGAAAACCACAGTTCCGCTGGACTTGCCCGCTTCGATATTGATCGTCTGACCGTTGCTCAGCGTCACGGTCACCGCAGTTTGCGCCGGGTTAGTCAGCGTAGCGGTGTAGGTAATGTTGCCGCCTTCGACGACCGAGGGATCTGCCGTCAGAGTGACGGTGGTGGTGTCGATCGAATCGGTAATCGCGGTGGTCGCTGGCGCAGGATTGGTTGCCAGATTTTCGAAGTTACCGCCGGTGGCGTTGGTGATCGTCGTGTTGACGGTCGAACCATTGTTGTAGACGTCGTTCGCCGGGGTTTCAAACACCACCGAGCCAGCAGATTTACCGGCTTCGATGACGATGGTCTGACCATTAGAAAGCGTCACCGTCACAGCAGTTTGTGCTGGATTGGTCAACGTCGCGGTGTAAGTGATGTTGCCGCCCTCAACAACCGAGTTA
>NZ_JANLOF010000047.1:0-389 GCF_025466135.1 Pseudomonas sp. 14P_5.3_Bac1
AGCTGCCCATCTGATCGACGATCCGCCCGCCAAAGAACGAACCCAAGGCAATCAGAATTGTTGAGCCCACGCGTCTGTTCCCCCACGTGTTCCCCCACTGAACGTGGGATTCAGCGGATGCTCTCGGGACGCTAATGGACGGATACTAGGCTGTAAGCCTTGTTTTATCTAGGGGTTGTGGATTTTTTAGGACATTGGCGAATACTAAGTTGGCGGCCTATCTCTCCGCCATTACATAGAAAAAGCCCCGTAGCTGAATAGGTTGCGGGGCTTTTTTGCGTTGGCTTATAAATCGGCCGCAGGCTCAATCGCTCAATTGCTTTCCGATAAACCTGATCACGATCTGGTTTATCAAAGGCCGCCCCAGCGACGGTGATTTTCTGATCAGT
>NZ_JANLOF010000029.1:0-370 GCF_025466135.1 Pseudomonas sp. 14P_5.3_Bac1
CGATTCGATCGACACCACCACTGTCACTCTGACGGCAGATCCTTCGGTCGTTGAAGGCGGCAACATTACTTACACCGCTACGCTGACAAACCCGGCGCAGACTGCGGTTACCGTGACGTTGAGCAACGGCCAGACGATCAACATCGAAGCAGGCAAGTCCAGCGGAACTGTAGTTTTCGAAACCCCAGCCAACGACGTCTACAACAATGGTTCGACCGTCAACACGACGATCACCAACGCCACCGGTGGCAACTTCGAAAACCTGGCAACCAACCCAGCGCCAGCAACCACCACCATCACCGATTCGATCGACACCACTACCGTAACTTTGACGGCAGATCCATCGGTCGTTGAAGGCGGCAACATCACT
>NZ_JANLOF010000058.1:0-301 GCF_025466135.1 Pseudomonas sp. 14P_5.3_Bac1
TGACATTCAGCCGCATCCCGAGGGCGGCGAAACGCTCGTGTATACCGACGAGCAGGGCCGGCCCATCGACATGGGCTCGATTCCGTTGGGCGGCGCAGTATTCAGTGCCGGTGAAGGGCTTGCGGTACGGCGACACCTGAATGGGGAGTTGTTGATCGAAAGTGACGACGGCGTGTACCGCTTGTTCGAGCCGACACCGGCAAACCCGTCGCGACTGCGCCTGAGCCAGTTGGGTGACCGTAACGACAACCGCATTTACCTCGACTATGACGACGCCGGGCGCCTGGTGCGTCTGCGCGAT
>NZ_JANLOF010000021.1:0-301 GCF_025466135.1 Pseudomonas sp. 14P_5.3_Bac1
GTCGCGCAGGCGTACCAGACGTCCGGCTTCGTCATAGTCGATATAGATGCGGTTGTCGTTACGATCACCCAGTTGGGTCAGACGCAGTCGCGACGGGTCTGCTGGAGCAGCTTCGAACAAGCGGTACACGCCGTCGTCGCTTTCGATCAGCAATTGCCCATTCAGGTGTCGCCGTACCGCAAGCCCTTCACCGGCGCTGAACACCGCGCCGCCTAACGGAATCGAGCCCATGTCGATGGGCCGGCCCTGCTCGTCGGTATACACGAGCGTTTCGCCGCCCTCGGGATGCGGCTGAATGTCG
>NZ_JANLOF010000082.1:0-196163 GCF_025466135.1 Pseudomonas sp. 14P_5.3_Bac1
GCTGGCAACGAACGCCAGCAAAACGCGCATTCTCCGAATAACGCGAACGTTCTGATATCGAGCGAAAGCCCAACCTTCTCCCCGAGATCGCCAATATCAGCGAACGCTCCATCAGCCCATTATTCGCGCCGCATGCCGCAACCGCCCCTTGACCAGTGGCTCAATCCCGGCCGACAAATTTGCACAGTTATTTCTGAACCAGACCATTAGAATAGGCACCTAACCTTTTTTAGAGTTCGAGCCCTAACTATGCCCGATCCGGTTGATACCCCAGCGGTGTCGGATTTACCCCTGGACGATCTGGTGGCATGCCATGAGTGCGACTTGCTGATGCGCAAGCCCACGCTCGCTCGAGGCGAAAAGGCTCAATGCCCACGCTGCGGTTACGAGCTCTATGCTCACCGCTACAATGTCGTTGAGCGAAGCCTCGCCTTGGTAATTGCCGCGTTATTGCTGTACATCCCTGCGAACTTTTTACCCATCATGCAGCTCAATCTACTCGGGCAGTCCTCAGAGGACACCGTTTGGAGCGGCGTTGTAGGTCTGTTCGATACCGGCATGCAAGGTGTCGCAGCAGTGGTGTTTCTGTGCAGCATGGGCATCCCATTGCTCAAATTGCTCTGCCAATTGGCTGTGCTGCTGAGCATTCGCTGGAAGATCGGCCGCAGCTATGGGTTGTTGCTCTACCGCATTTACCATCACTTGAAAGACTGGGGAATGTTGGAGGTCTACCTGATGGGCGTGCTCGTGGCGATCGTCAAACTCGCCGACATGGCCTCCATCACGGTCGGCCTGGGGCTTATCTGTTTCGTCAGTCTATTAATGGTTCAGGTGCTGCTTGAGGTGGTGATGTCGCCCCACCAGATCTGGCAAGCGTTGTCAGGAGAGGATGATCATGCGGGCGATTGATGCAGGCATTCTGATTTGTACCGAATGCCATGAGCTGAACAAGCAAGAGGCCGACACCGATGAGCAGCTCTGCACCCGTTGCGGTGCGCTGATCCACGCCCGTCGTCCCAACAGCCTTACGCGTACCTGGGCGTTACTGATCACGGCGGCGATCCTGTATATCCCCGCCAACCTGTTACCAATCATGACCGTTAACTCCCTTGGCCAGGGCGATCCAAGTACCATCATGGCCGGCGTGATCCAGCTGGTGCAGCACGGCATGTTCCCCATTGCTGCTGTGGTGTTTATTGCCAGTATTCTTGTACCGACATTCAAGCTGGTGGGCATTGGCCTGCTGTTGTTCTCGGTGCAGCGTCGCCAGCCGCTGTCCGCGCAACAACGCATTATCATGTACCGCTTTATCGAATTCATTGGCCGCTGGTCCATGCTGGATATCTTCGTGATCGCCATCCTGGTAGCGGTTGTTAACTTTGGGCGACTTGCCAGTGTCGAGGCTAATCTCGGTGCTGCAGCGTTCGCCAGTGTGGTGATCTTGACGATGCTTGCCGCAGTAACTTTTGATCCCCGACTGATTTGGGACAACACGGAGTCGGACGACGACCATGAGTGATTTGCCAAAAGCTAAAACCCGCCCGGCCTCCAACTGGTCGGCCATTTGGGTGTTGCCCCTGATAGCCCTGATCATCGGTGGTTGGCTGGGATGGCGTGCCTATTCCCAACAAGGCATCGAGATCCAGGTGCGCTTTGAAAGTGGCGAAGGCATCCAGGCCAACAAGACCGAAGTGGTCTACAAAGGCATGCCCGTGGGCAAGGTCAAGACCCTGGCCCTGGACGACGAGGGCAACAATCGCGGGGTGATCGCCACCATCGAGATGAACAAGGATGTGGAGCAATACCTCAAGACCAACACCCGTTTCTGGCTGGTCAAACCCAGTGTCAGCCTCGCCGGTATCACCGGCCTGGAAACCCTGGTCTCGGGTAACTACATCGCCGCCAGCCCTGGAGACGGCGAGCCGTCCCGCAAATTCAAGGCCCTTTCCGAAGAGCCGCCTTTATCCGACGCCAAGCCCGGCTTGCACCTGACCATCAAGGCTGATCGCCTGGGCTCGCTCAACCGTGGCAGCCCGGTGTTCTACAAGCAGATTCAGGTTGGCCAGGTCAAAAGCTACTTATTGTCCGAAGACCAGAGTACGGTCGAGATCAAGGTCTACATCGAGCCCACTTACGCCAGCCTGGTGCGCAAACATACGCGCTTTTGGAACGCCAGCGGCATCAGCATCGACGCCAACCTCTCCGGCGTGAAGGTGCGCAGCGAGTCTCTCTCGAGCATCGTTGCCGGCGGCATCGCTTTCGCTACACCCGAGAACCGCAAGGACAGCCCTCCCACCGATCCAAGCCTGCCGTTTCGCTTATACGAAGACTTCGACGCAGCGGCGGCCGGTCTCAAGGTCAAGGTCAAACTCACCGACTTCGAAGGCCTGCAGGCCGGGCGCACACCGGTCATGTACAAAGGTATTCAGGTCGGTAGCCTGAAAACCCTGAAGATTGACCCCGACCTGTCCAGCGCCAATGCCGAGCTCACCCTCGACCCGCTTGCCGAAGACTACCTGGTGCAAGACACCCAGTTCTGGGTGGTCAAACCGTCCATCTCGCTTGCCGGTATCACCGGCCTGGAAGCGCTGGTCAAAGGTAACTACATTGCCATTCGCCCTGGCGATAAAGGCAGTGCGCCGCAGCGCGAATTCGTCGCTCGGGCCAAGGCACCACCGTTGGACCTGCGTTCCCCCGGCCTGCACATGGTGTTGTTCACCGACAGCCTCGGCTCGCTGGATGTCGGCAGCCCGATCCTCTACAAACAGGTCAAGGTGGGTTCGGTACAGAGCTACCAGTTCTCGCGCAAGAACAAGCAATTGGTGATCGGTGTTCACATCGAGAAGGAATACGAAAACCTGGTTAACGGTTCGACGCGCTTCTGGAATGCCAGCGGCGTCACGCTGACGGGCGGGCTCACCGGGGGCATCCAGGTCAAGAGTGAATCCCTGGCCAGCTTGATGGCCGGCGGTATTGCCTTCGAGACCCCGGAACCGAACGTGCCGCTGAAAAAACGTATCCCGCGCTTCCGTCTGTTTGCCGATCGCGAGGCCGCCAATCAACACGGCACGCTGGTGACCATCAAGGTCGATCGCGCCGACGGCCTGCGCCCCGGCACCGCGGTACGCTTCAAAGGCCTGGACGTGGGCAAGATCGAGAGCGTCGACCTCAGTGCCGATATGCAGTCGGTGTTGCTCAGCGCGCGCATCACCCAAGTGGCCGATCGGATCGCCCGCGCCGGCAGCCAGTTCTGGGTGGTCAAGCCCGAATTGGGCCTGATGAAAACCTCGAACCTGGAAACCCTGGTCACGGGCCAGTACATCGAGGTGCAGCCATCCGCGAAAAACGCCGGCCCACAAAAGAGTTTCGTCGCGTTGGACAAGCCACCGGAGGCGGCCCGTCAGGAGGAAGGCCTGAGCCTGGTACTCAGCGCCGCACGCCGTGGCTCGTTGAAGGAAGGCGTGCCGGTCACCTACCGTGAGGTCACCGTCGGCAAAGTCACCGGCTACGAGCTGGGGCAGACCGCCGACCGCGTGCTGATCCATATCTTGATCGAGCCCAAGTACGCGCCACTGGTGCGCAGCGGCAGCCGTTTCTGGAACACCAGCGGTTTTGGTCTAGACTTCGGCCTGTTTAAAGGCGCGACAGTGCGCACTGAATCCCTGGAGACGCTGGTCGCCGGCGGTATCGCTTTCGCCACGCCAGACGGCGAGCGTATGGGCAATGCTGCCCGGCCGCAGCAGACCTTCCCGCTGTTCGACAAGTTTGAAGATGAATGGCTGACCTGGGCGCCTAAGATTTCGCTCGGCAAGTAAACCGAGGCGCGGCCATCGCGGGCAAGCCCGGCTCCCACATTCAAGCGCATTTATCCTGTAGAAATGCGCTCACCTGTGGGAGCGGGCTTGCCCGCGATGAGGCCATAACAGGCGAAAAAAAGGCCCCTGGGTGCTCACCCAGGGGCCTTTTTTAATTTCAGCTCAGTGGATCAAACCTCATCCAGCTCCGGCTCATCCGCCTGCACATTCACGGTCGCCTTCACCGCATCGTGACGACGGATGTACTTCCAGTCCGCCTCATCAATGTAGATGCCGTTCGGTCCACTGCCACCTTCCAGGTCAATCGCCACCTGGGCGGACACCTGCGGCTTCACACTGGCCAGAATCGGCACAAAACCCAGCTGCAAACTGGTTTCCAGCAGCGCCGCCTGGTTCTTCTCATCGATGTCCGCTGCCTCATCGAGGTAATACGGCAAACGCACACGCCCGGCCTGATCACGGTCCATCAAGTGCAGCAACAAGTACATGTTGGTCAGCGCCTTGATGGTCATGGTGGTGCCGTTGGATGCCGCGCCGTCGATGTCGGTGTGAATCACCGGCTGGCCATGCACCTTGGTGATCTCGAACGCCAGCTCGAACAGGTCCTTGAGGCCCAACTGGTTGTGGTTGGCGGCTACCAGGCGCGCCAGGTACTCCTTGGCTTCCTCGTTCTTGTTGTCTTGCTCGGCGCTCTGGCTGAGGTCAAACACCGACAACGTCTCGCCTTCTTCATATTGACCGGCACTGTGGATGATCTGGTCGATATGCTTGAGGGCTTCCTTGTTCGGCGCCAGCACAATGCGGAAGCTTTGCAGGTTGGACACCTGACGCTTGTTGATCTCGCGGTTGAACAAGGCCAACTGGTGTTCCAGGCTGTCGTAGTCGCTGCGGATATTGCGCAGGGTGCGCGCAATATCGGTGACGGCTGCACGGCGCGCCTTGCCCAAGGTCAGGGCTTCGTCAGTGCGGTGCGCATACGCGTTGATCAGCAGTTGCAGGCGACGTTCGACGTCATCCTCGCTGTCAAACTTGGCCACGCCTTTAAGGCGAACCTGCGCATACAAGGCTTCGATCTGGCCATCGGCGCGCAGTAAACCCTGCCAGCTGTCCTGATAGTCATTGAGCAGCGGCAGCAGGTTATCCATGGAGTCGTCGACCGGGTCCATGAACGGCGTGCCGAACGGCAAGTCCGCCGGCAACAGCTGGCGACGGCGCAGTGCGTCATCCAGGGTGCGTTGCTTGGCTTCCATGTCGCCAATCTGGCGCCCAACCAATTGCAGCTTGGCCGACAGTTGCTGCACACGCTCGGTGAAGGCGTCGCTGGAGCGCTTCAACTCATCCTGGGCGGCTTCCATTTGCGCCAGGTTTTCCAGCTTCTCGCCTTCTTCAGCGCTCAGGGTCTGAGCACGACGGAAGTCTTCCAGTGCCTTCTGCGCATCCAGCACTTGCTGGTACAGCGCTTCAGTCTGGGTCTTGCTCGCTGCGCGGTCGGAGGCCACGGCTTGCTGGGTCTTGAGTTGCTTGAGTTCTTTTTCCAGGCGCTCTTTCTGGTCGCGCAATGCCGCGCGGTCCGCCAGGGCCTGCAACGCCGGTGGCTCGATGTGCGAGATGTCGATGGACAGCCCCGGCACTTCGAAGCGCTCGCCTTTGAAGCCGTCGAGGATCTGCTCCAGGGATTTGACCCACTGGCCGTCCTCATCCAGCGTGATGCCGTGCTCGCCCAATGGCAGGCTGAACAACGAGCTGTTGAACAGGCGCATCAGACGCTCGACATCCTGCTGCGAAAACTCTTCGCGCAGTTTGGCGTAGCTGTTGTTGTCCGCGTGGTCGAGCTGCTGCTTGACCGACTTCAAGCGTTTTTCCAGATCGCGCAAGCGCTCGTCCAAATCCTCGGCGCTGAACTGCCGCGACTGCGCCAGGGCGCCCGCCAATTCATCGTGAGCATCCTTGGCCGCCAGCAGCTGCTGCTCCAGCACCTTGACGTCATCCACCAGGGCGAAGCGATGCTTGAGCACCGACAGCTCGCCCAGCCAACGCTGGATGCCGCTGATTTCGCGCTCCAGGCGCATCAGCTCCTGGGTGCCACCGCGCTGATCGTTTTGCAGCGCGTCCTGCTCATTGCGGTAATGCTCGGCCTGGATCGTCAGCTCTTCCTTGCGCGCACTGGCGTAGTCCGACCAGGTGCCCAGCAACGAATCCAGCAAGGGCGACAGGCGATGCAGTTTGCCGCGCAGAACATCGCGCTGCCGAACGCCATTGGCCAACGCCTCAACCAATGGGCCGGCCGCCACCAGCGAGTTGTAATCCTGCTCCATGCGTCGTACATCGCGGAAGGCTTCTTCGCACGCCGCGATGTAGTCCACGCTGCCGGAACGCAGGCTGTGTTCGAAGGCATCCAGGAACAATTGCTTGAGCTTGGCGGCGGTGATTTCGCGCATGTGCAGCAGGTTGATAAACAGTGCGCGGAAGGTCTTCAGGCTCTGCTCGCTGGTAGAGCGCAGTGGAATCAGGGTCAGGTCCAGCGGGATCGACGTGTGGCCGCCCACCAGCAAGCGGCGCAGTTCGTCCGGCTTGAGCTCGTAGGCTTTCAAGCCTTCGCGCTCAAGGTTGGTGAACAGCTCTTTCTGACGCAGGCAGGTGTCGTTTTTCTGGTAATGCGCCAGGTCCAGCTTGCCGGCATAGGCAAAGAACTGGTGCCCGAAACCACCGCCGGGGCCACGCCCGACCACGCCGATCACGTGCGGGCCGTGGGGCAGCGAGACTTCCACGAGGATGTAGCTGGTGTCGGTGGCAAAGTAGAAGCGCCGCGATTGCTCCAGGGTGTACTTGCCGAAACTCATGTCCGACATGCGCGCCAGAATCGGGAACTGCAGGGCGTTGATCGAGGCGGATTTACCCAGGTTGTTCGCGCCGTACACCGACAGCGGTTCTTCCAGCGGGAACAGGCCCAAACTGTAACCGGCGGTGTTCAATAGGGCGAAGCGGCGGATGCCGTAGCGTTCCTTGCTCATGCGTCGGTCTCCTGTTCTTCGGCAATGGCGCGGGCCAGGGCGTCTTCTTCGCTTTCTTCGTCAAAGTCGCTCAAGTCCAACGGGTCGTCGGTCTTGAGCAGTTTTTCATCGCTGTCTTCGTCGATGATCACCGGCGCCGGCAAAGGCAGCACGCTGTGCACACTGGCGGCGAGGTCGCGGTCCTGCTGCACCGACAGGCACACGTCGAGGAAACGGTGCATCGGCGGCAGGAAGCGATACACGCCGTTGTCTTCGCTGGCAAAACCCAATTGGGTCATGCGGCGCATGATTTTTTCTTCAAGTTCTTCCTGGGTCTGCACTTCGGCCTGGATAAACAGGTCGCGGTACTTCTCCAGCAACGACGGCAATTCGTCACGACCCAGGCTGCCGCCGTCGAGCACGGCGATCGGGTCGCGGCCCTGGTCGGCCAGGTGCTCGACAAGGATGAAGGTGAACAGCGCCAGGCGCTGGGCGGTCTTGTTCACTTGCGCGCTGGCAATCGCCGAGTCCGGCACAAAGTAATAGAAGCCGCGTGTATCGCACACCAGTTCAAAACCCAGCGCCTTGAACAGCGTGCGGTACTGGTCCTGGAAGTTCGACAGTTGCGCGTACAGCTCCGGGTCGCGGCGGCTGACGTGGTAACCCTTGAACAGCTCGCGAAAGATCGGCGCCAGCTGGGACAGTTCGGATAGATCAAGATGCATGAGGTGTACTCGCAGAATTCTCGGCCATATCAGCGCCGGCCGGGAGCAGGGCGAAGGAGCGCAGGCTGACCTGGTGCTCGTGTGTGTGGTAGTCGCGGCGTTCCAGGCGTTCGCGCTTGAAGCGTTTTTCGCGGGACAGGCGTGAGAACCAGTACAACAATTCGTCGGTGGCGCCGTCCGGTTCCTGCTCCAGCAGCCAGGTCATCAGGTCTGGCATCGGCAGCGCGTCTTCGCAGCGCTCGAGCATTTCCTTGACCGTGCGCGGTGCACGCTGGGCGTCGCCCTTGTGGGATTTGTGCGCCTTGGGGAAGCGCGCCGGTTTCGGCTCGAAATTCGCCAGCGCGTACACATAGGCTTCGACCTGGCTGGCACTGCCGAGAAAGGTGCTTTGCGGCCGAGTGAACATCGGCATCGCCGCTTGCGGCACGGCGTCCAGGCCTTTACGGCGGATGGCCGACAAGGCCAGCGCGGCGCCACGGGTCACGGCGTTGTGCCGGCGCGCTTCTTCACGCAGCGGCAGCAGCAATTCGCGCGCATGACGCAAGGTCAGTTGGGCGCTGGTCTGCATTTCGAGGATGCGCGCGTGGGTGCGCAGCAGCATGTCGTCATCGACCAGGTGGCCGAGGCGTTGTTGCTCGGTGAGCATGCGCAACAGCACGTTTTCGACCTTGCGCACGCCTTGCTCGAAGGCGCCGTCGGCGTTCACCAGCTGGATCATCGGCTCGACGTATTCGTCCCAGGTCGCCAGCACTTCGGCGTAACGCTGGCGCAACGGGATCTGCCGGTCGCTGGTCTTGGCGCGGTCGGCCACGGCGGCCAGGGCTTGCTCGTCGTTGGCGAGTTTTTTCAATACATCGCGTACGCGCATGTCCAGCAGGCGCAGCTGGCGGGCCAGGTCGTGGCCATCGCGGATGTCGAAAGCGTCCTGAATGTAGCCGGCCAGGCGCTCGAGGTGGCGCAGGTAGGCTTCGATTTCCAGGCACAGGCCAAGCCGGTGCTCCTTGCGAAGATAGGCCAGGAAGTCGTGGATCTGTGCGTTGAGCTCGAAACGGTTCGGGCTTTTGGCGACAGGCACCAGGATGTCCAGGCGAATCCACACGTCCAGCAGGCTGGTGATGTCCTGGGGCGTGCTGTCCAGTTGTTGGGCGGCCAGTTGCGCGCGCAGTTCGCCAAGGCTCAAGGTGCCTTGGTCGAAGTGTTCGCACAGTGGCTCAAGTAAGGCCCAGTGTTCGGCGAGGGCGCGCAGGACGCGCTTGGGTTCGATCATGGGAATGGCCGGCTGGTTGGCGATTAAAAGTCGCGATTGTACTGCATCAGGCGCGGGATTTATCCACAGCCGGTCAGTGCGCAGTGGGCGATTGTTACCGAACAGCGGTAGAATCCCCGCTCTTTAGTTATCCACAAGTGGCCGAGCTGTGCTTATCGAGTCCCGACGTCGCGCTTACTTGACCGCCATGCAGGTGGTCAACTGGCTGCCCCGCACCGAACTGCCGTTTGCCGCCCCGTCGCGGCCCGAGCTGCTGCAGGCGCTTGAGCCTTATGAGGCGTTTGACGTGTCGGGGGAAGAAGCGGCTGCGCCGGTGGCCGTGGTCAAGCCCACGCCCGAATCGCGCCCTGTCGTCGAGCGGGCGAAGGTCGAAGTGCCGCGCCCGGCGCCAATGGCCAAGCCAGTGGTGGCCGAAACGGTTGCGCCGGTAGCCAAGGCGCCGGTGGTGCCGCCGCCGCGCTTTGCCCTGCAATTGCTGCGCGCCGGGCGTTGCCTGCTATTGGTGGAGTTACCCACAGGCGAGCGCTTCCAGACCCGCGACCCGGCCTACATGTTGCTCAAGGACATGCTGCGCGCTGCCGGCTTGCCCGACAGCCCGCAAATCGTCGGCGACCCGGTGCGCTGGCCGCTGCTGGTGCGTGGCAACATGGACCAGGGCCCGGAAGCCGCGCGGGATTTTGTGCAAGGTTTTGTTTCGGCGCGCCTCGAAGACGAGCCATGCGTGTGCCTGTGGCTGATCGGCCTGCCCGCCGTGCGGTTTGCCGGCGAGGCGAATGCCGAGGCCTGGTACCGTGAACTGCAGGTCGAGGGTCTTGGGTCGGTGTGGGCCCTGCCGGGCCTGGAATTATTAATGGAAGAGCCACAGCGTAAGGCTGATGTATGGCAAGCCATGCGCCGGCTGATGGCGCGCTGGAAAAGTACCGATGAGTGAAGCTTTATCTTTCCGCCCAATGACCGAGGCGGACCTCGACGCTGTACTGAAGATTGAATACGCGGCGTTCAGCCATCCGTGGACCCGCGGGATTTTTCTCGACGGCTTGGGCAAGTACCAGATCTGGTTGATGTTTGAAGGTGAGCAGCAGGTAGGCCACGGCGTGGTGCAGATCATCCTCGATGAGGCGCATCTGCTGAACATTACCGTCAAGCCGGAAAACCAGGGCCGTGGCTTGGGCCTGGCGTTGCTGGAACACTTGATGTCCCGCGCCCATGCCGCCAATGCCCGGGAATGCTTCCTGGAAGTGCGCGACAGCAATACGGGGGCGTTCCGCCTGTATGAGCGTTACGGCTTCAATGAAATAGGCCGTCGGCGCGATTACTACCCTGCGGTAGGTGGCCGCGAAGATGCCGTCGTGATGGCCTGCACGCTGGTCGATTGAACACAAAACTCCCTGTGCAAGCAGGCCTCTGTGGGAGCTGGCTTGCCTGCGATAGCATCACCACGGTGTCACTGAGACACTGAGGCGCCTGTATCGCGGGCAAGCCCGGCTCCCACAGAAGGCGCTGCGTACTGTTGGGGCCGTGTTGTATCAGCGGTTACCGTCAACCGGGTCGATATCGGCCAGCTCGGCCTCATCCAGCCCATTGCCGCCACCAATCTCATCTTCATCGACGATGCTCAGATCGTAATCCGCCGGATTATCCTCGCCTTCTTCCCGCGCATCCCGCGCACCGTCCTCATGGATCAGCGTTTCCGGGCTCATATCATCATCAGTCGGCTCATGGTCCGCCGTCGAAGCGCCAGTCATGCCCGCTTCGCGCACCCGTTCGTCGGGCATCAATTGCTCGCGCTCTCCCGGCGGGATCTCATCACCGATTTCCGCGGTCGGTTCTTCCTCGTCGAAATCCAGCTCGCGTATCGAGCCCATGCGGTCTTCGTTGTCGTCAATCGGTTCCGGCTGCGTAGCGCCGTAGGGACGTCGTGATTCAGTCATGGCTAATCCTCATACTGTGGGGCTTATAGTGTGTGGACAGGCACGGCGCCCTAAAGATTCAAGCTAATTACGGCTTGGCGTGACCCGGACGAGCGGTTGTCTGTCACACAGCTGCGCATCATTCCTGAGGCTTTCCCTGATGAACGAACTACAAGACCTGCTTGATAACAACGAACGCTGGGCGGACGCGATCAAACAGGAAGATCCCGAATTCTTCGCCAAGCTTGCCCGCCAGCAAACCCCGGAGTACCTGTGGATCGGTTGCTCCGACGCCCGCGTACCGGCCAACGAGATCGTCGGCATGTTGCCGGGTGATCTGTTCGTGCACCGCAACGTCGCCAACGTGGTGCTGCACACCGACCTCAATTGCCTGTCGGTGATCCAGTACGCAGTCGACGTGCTCAAGGTCAAACACATCCTCGTCACCGGCCACTATGGCTGCGGCGGTGTGCGTGCGTCGATGCAGGACCGCCAGTTCGGCCTGATCGACGGCTGGCTGCGCACTATTCGTGATCTCTATTACGAAAACCGTGACCTGCTGGCGCAGCTGCCGACCGAAGAAGAGCGCGTCGATCGCCTTTGTGAGCTGAACGTGATTCAGCAGGTGGCCAACGTCGGCCACACTAGCATTGTGCAAAACGCCTGGCACCGTGGGCAGAGCCTGTCGATTCATGGCTGCATCTATGGCATCAAGGATGGCCGCTGGAAGAGCTTGAACACCACCATCAGTGGTTTTGAGCAGTTGCCGCCGCAATACCGCCTGCGCCCGTTGGGCGAAGCTTAAGGTCTTTTGCGTTCACGCCACCGGGCCATGAACGCCTGACCTTCGCTGTTTAACGGCTCCTGGTTGCCGGTGATCCAGCCCCGGCAGTTCAGCTCGCCGCACAAGCAAGCGAACTGCTGGGGCAGCGCGTCCTCGGTACTGGCGTAATCCAGCGTCAGCAAGGTGCCGGCGGCGATGGGCTGTACGGTCCAGAGCTCCAGGTCTGTGGTGTCGAAAAACACATTCGGGTCGCAGGAGTGCAGCAACAGGCCGCAGAACCAGCAGTCATACAAGTGGATACGGGGCGACAGCTGCAGCGTATGCGGGCGCCGCTCACCCACGGCATAGCCAGAAACCTTGGCGATGCGCACACGGCTGTCGAAGGCGATGCGCGCCTTGACCCCGGCGGGTAATCCGTTAGCGTCCTGAATGGGCAGAAATTGCTCGGTCGAAGGATAGCCCGGCTCAAAAAGCAGGGTTTTGAAAGGGTAAAGGCAGTCCTTTGTGCTGGTTTTAGCCTTATCCATGGCTTGAGTTTTCATAACTCTCCTGGCCTAGGCTGCATCGACCTACTGAGTTGTCTGACTGCCAGTCTTGCAGCGAATGTGTACGGCCCCAGACTCGCCCAAGTTGAATTCGATTTCTACTGTCAAATCTGACAGTAGAAACCGTTTCGTTTGTGCGCTTTATAGCGCTGGCGCGGTAAGAGATGCTGCCGGCACGACGCCCTTCAACTGTTTCAACTGGGCCTTGATTGCAGGCGTGGCGCATTTGGCGTTGGCCTGTTCCGGGGTCAGGTTGCGGACCGAGGTGTAAAACAACTCACAGGTCTGCTCCTTGCGTGTGACCTGCCAGGTGTTCATGCACGCCTTTAGCAACACATTCGGATCGCTGGCGGGCTTCTGTCCCATGCCGGCTTGCCAGCAGGCAGCGCTCAAATCCTGGCCCATCACCTTCAAACCGGCTTCGTCGGCTTTTTGTTCATTGCCGTCGTAGGTGGCAGGGTCTGCCGCATACCAGATGTAGCTGGGGTGGTTGGCGCCCAGCACCGACACGGGTTTGCCCTCGGTCGGGCTGATCTGCGCCAGGCCCAACACCGCCACCGTCTGACCGTATTGCTGTTTGATCCAGCTGCGCACCGGCGCACCGAACGCCACCATCGGCAATGAGCCGTTGGCGTGCAGGCTCAGTTCCTTGACCATGCGGGTCTGATAGTCGGTGAAATAGCTGTAAACCGTTTCCAGGTCCTTGCCCGCGTTGGACGGCGCGGCGATGGGGGCGATATCGATGATGGTCTGATAGGCCGGGGTTTCGGTGGCCGGGATGCCGTTGTCGGTGAGCAACGTGGCCCAGCGATCCGTGGTGGCCGATTCCAGGTAATCCTGGGCCTGGGTCAGCGAGTAATCCGGCGGGAAGTGCAGCAGCTCGATGCTTTTACGGTTTTCCAGCGCCATGCCCAGCGGCAGGAACAGGTACCAGTTGTAGGCCCATTTGCCGTCGGTGTTGAGTTTGCTGGCGCCTTGGTAGGCCAGGTCAGCGGTGTTGAGCAGCGTGGTGAGGGGCTGGCCGTAGTGGTCAGGTACGCCGCTGAAGGTCGCCACGACCTCGCCGTCATGGGTTTTCACGCTGACCTTGGCGCGGCTGTACCCGTCGCGCTGCAAGCTCTGGTTCAGGTAGTGCTCGGCGGTCTGCTCCAGCGTCCATGGCCGAAAGCAGATCACGTTGCAGTTGTTGGGAAACGCGAACACTTGGGTGACGCGTTGCGTGCTGCCCAGTGGTACTTCGATATCGGCGTGTACGAGCGCACTGGCCAGCAGTGCGACCAAGGTGAAGGACAGCCTGGTCGGTTTGAACATAGTTGGTTCCTTGTCAGCGAAAGCCCGTCTGCGCGGGGTGAAAGCCCACCTGCACACAGTAGCGGCTGACCAGGAAAACCGCGTGCTAAATCGCCAGGCGTGTCGTTATTGGATAAGAAAACCTACAGCTTGAATTGCAATGCGTTGCTCAAATCGCCCATGGGCGTCTGGCCGCGGGAGATCATCGCGTCATCGCGCTGCTTGAGGCCGTCCAGTTTCTCCAGCTGGAACACCCTGGTGATCAAGCGCAGGATCGATGCCGTGTCGTAAACCGTGTGGTCCACGGTGCCTTTGCGCGCAAACGGCGATACCACCAGCGCCGGAACCCGCGTGCCCGGGCCCCAGCGGTCGCCTTTGGGCGGTGCCACGTGGTCCCACCAGCCGCCGTTCTCGTCGACGGTCACCACCACCACCATGTTTTTCCACTGCGGGCTTTCCTGCAGCACTTTCAAGGCGCGAACGATGTGGCGATCGCCCGAGGCAACGTCGGCGTAACCGGCGTGCATGTTCAGGTTGCCCTGAGGCTTGTAGAAGCTCACGGCAGGCAGCTTGCCGGCCTGGGCGTCGGCGAAGAATTTATTGGTGCTTGCCTCATCACCCAAGCCGCCATCGCGCAGGCGTTTATCACGCTCGG
This sequence comes from Pseudomonas sp. 14P_5.3_Bac1, assembly GCF_025466135.1. Taxonomy (NCBI): domain Bacteria; kingdom Pseudomonadati; phylum Pseudomonadota; class Gammaproteobacteria; order Pseudomonadales; family Pseudomonadaceae; genus Pseudomonas; species Pseudomonas sp. 14P_5.3_Bac1. Next base: position 13,982 of record NZ_JANLOF010000082.1, read on the forward strand.
CGCGGTTTTCTGGCCCTTGTTGCTTGAAGTAATTGAACGGCTGGTGGTGATACTGAAAGTTGGGGATTTTCGGAATGCCGCCCGAATCCTTGAATTGGTCGAGGGTCGCTTGCCACGCCCCGGCGTACCAGGCCCAGTCGATGTTCTTTTTCGACAGCTTGTCGCCGATGTGTTCGTGGGTCTGCGGCACCAGCACATTGGGCAGGTCGGGTTTGGAGTAATCCGGGTTTTCCGGGTCGCGAATCCAAGTCGGCCAGTACGGCGGGGCGAGGGTGTTCACGCCGTAGCCATCCGGCGTCAGTGCGCTGGGGCCAAACTGCGGTGGGCCGGTCATGGCGCTGGCGGGTGACTTGTCCAGCGGCTTGAGACGCGGGTCGGCAGGGTCATCGCTTTGCAGCGTGGCAATCTGCGCCTTGGCCACCGACTGCGCGGCGTTCGGATAAAACGGCGCCGTGGCGCTGATCAGGTACTGGTGGTTAAGAAACGAGCCACCAAATGCACCCTGAAAGAAGTTGTCGCACAGCACAAACTCCTTGGCCACATCCCACAGGCGCAAGGAATAACGGCTCTGGGCGTAATGGCCCATCACCAGGCCACCGGAATCGCCCCAGGCCACAAAGTTGTCGTTCTTGCCGCCGTTGATCTGCATCTGGTTCTGGTAGAACACGTGCCACAAATCGCGCGTGACCAGGCTCAAAGGCAGGTCTTCGGCGTTCGGGCCTTTGAGGGCGAACGGTGCGTTGGGCAGGTTTTCCTGGAATTGCACTTCGCTGGGGTAGGTCACCCCATCGACACTTTGCGGGCCGACTTGCAACACACCGCCCCAGGTTGGCGGCAGGCTGGTCAGCAGGCTGCCGTCGCGGTCGCGTTGCTGGGCATCGGCGCCGGAGAGTGCCGACAGTGGTTTTTCCACGCCGGGGAAATCAGCAAACAAATTGTTGAAGCTGCGGTTTTCGGCATAGATCACCACCACGGTTTTCACCTGGTCGTGCAAGGCCTTGTCCAGCTCTTGAGGTGTGAGCGGTCGCGTCACCGGTGTGGTCGGTGTTTCACCGGTGTTGCCGCAGGCACTCAAGGTCGCGCCGACCCCCAGCACCGCCGCGCCCCCCAGGAAACGCCGGCGGCTGGTGTCTACCGGCGGTTGGGCGATGGAATCGGGAGAAGGGCGGTCTTCGTGCTCGTCACTCATTGCTGGGAGTCCCTGCGCGGTGGTTGTTTCAAGATATTTCGCAGGACGGTAGCAATGCAATGTGACGAAAAGAAGACAGTCGGGTTAAAGCCTCAGGTCGAAATGTGGCAGCGGGCTTGCTCGCGAAAGCGCTGTGTCAGTCAACCGTTTCCGTCACTGACCCGCGCGCATTTTCGCGAGCAAGCCCGCTTCCACCCTGACCGTGTTAGGGCATGACGGGCGGCAAATACTTCAACGTCGTCCCCAACGCCCACAGCAGGAACAACACCAGCGGCGTGTGCACCAGCAACTGCACAAACGAAAAGCCGATCAAATCCCGCGCCTTGAGCCCCAATACGCCCAGCAGCGGCAGCATATAAAACGGGTTGATCAGGTTCGGCAGCGCCTCGGCTGCGTTGTAGATCTGCACTGCCCAGCCCAGGTGGTATTGCAAGTCGTTGGCCACTTGCATCACGTAAGGCGCTTCGATGATCCACTTGCCGCCGCCCGACGGAATAAAGAAGCCCAGCACCGCCGAGTACACACCCATCAACAGCGCATAGGTGTCGTGTGAAGCAATAGAGGTGAAAAAGGTTGAGATATGGTGCGCCAGGGTTTGGCCGTCGCCGCCCTTGACCACCGTCATCAGCGCCGCGATGGAGCCATACAGCGGAAACTGGATCAGCACGCCGGTGGTGGTCGGTACGGCGCGCGCCACCGCATCAAGGAAGCTGCGCGGGCGCCAGTGCAGCAGTGCGCCGACCATGATGAACAGGAAGTTGTAGGTGTTGAGCCCCGAAATCGCACTGATCGCCGGCTTGGTCGAAAACTCATGGAACAGCCAACCGGCCGCCAGCAACGCCAGCAGAATAGTCAGCAGCGGGCTATGTTCCAGCCATTCGCCCGGACGGGTGGGCGCTTGAAGCTTGGGCAGGTTGAACGCCGGGTCGACGCCACAGGCCTTTGCATCACGGGCGCTGTTCGGGCCGGGCGCGGTGGCGTAGGCGATGATCAACGAGACCACGATCAGCGCCAGCAACATCACCCCGGATTGCCACAGGAAGATCGTGTCGGTGAACGGGATCACCCCCGTAATCGACAGGATCGATGGCGGCAAGCTGGCCGGGTTGGCCTGCAACTGCGCGGCCGACGACGACAGCCCCAGCGCCCACACCGCGCCCAGGCCCAGGTAGGCCGCAGCACCGGCTGCGCGGTAATCCATGCGTAAATCCGTGCGGCGGGCCAGTGCGCGCACCAGCAACCCGCCGAACACCAGCGACAAGCCCCAGTTGAGCAGGGACGCGACCATGGAAATCAATGCGACCCAGGCCACCGCCGAACGGCCGTTTTTGGGGATACGTGCCAGGCGGTCAATCAATTTCAGCGCTGGTGGCGAACTGGCCACCACGTAACCGCCGATCACCACGAAGGCCATCTGCATGGTGAACGGGATCAGGCTCCAGAACCCGTCACCAAAGGCTTTGGCGGCTTCGGTGGGTGCGGCGCCCATGCCCAGGGTCGCCACGGCGACGATGATCACCGCGAGGGCGGCAAACACCCAGGAATCCGGAAACCAGCGCTCGGCGAAATTGGAGCAGCGCAGGGCAAATCGGGCATAGCGGCTTTCTTCGATAGCATCGGCCACGAGTCATTCCTCTTGTATTTATTATGGTGTTGGCAGTTTTACGGCATGTTCCGCTACGGCCATTGATATGGGAATGCAGTTATCTTCATCGATCCATGAGTAAAACAAATATATCTGCCGTGATTGCCATCACCGGACTCAACTCATAACCTGCACGCCATTTTGTTTGTCTGCCGAGCTTGCACATGACTGCCACCTTCTCCCCATGGGCGCAGCGTTTTTCCCGCTCCGACTACAAAACCCTGGGCCTGGCCGCCCTCGGCGGCGCCCTGGAAATCTACGATTTCATCATCTTCGTATTCTTTGCGCTGACCCTCAGCCAACTGTTTTTCCCGCCCGAAATGCCCGAGTGGCTGCGCCTGCTGCAAAGCTTCGGCATCTTCGTCACCGGCTACCTGGCGCGCCCGCTCGGCGGCATCCTGATGGCGCACTTTGCCGATCACCTGGGGCGCAAACGCGTGTTCAGCCTGAGCATCCTGATGATGGCGCTGCCGTGCCTGCTGATCGGGATCATGCCGACCTACGCGCAAATCGGCTATTTCGCGCCGCTGATCCTGCTGGTGCTGCGCGTGCTGCAAGGCGCCGCAGTGGGCGGCGAAGTGCCCAGCGCCTGGACCTTCGTCGCCGAGCACGCACCGCGTCATCACCGCGGCTACGCGCTGGGTTTCCTGCAAGCCGGCCTGACGTTCGGCTACCTGCTGGGCGCACTCACTGCCACGCTGCTGGCGCAAGTCTTCACCCCAGCCGAAATCCTCGATTACGCCTGGCGCTTCCCGTTCCTGCTCGGTGGCGTATTCGGCGTGATCGGCGTGTGGCTGCGCCGCTGGCTCAGTGAAACCCCGGTGTTCCTCGACATGCAGGCCCGCCGCCAGGCGGCCGCCGAACTGCCGCTGCGCACTGTGCTGCGCGACCATCGCGCCGTGTTGCTGCCGGCGATGATCCTCACCTGCGTACTCACCTCGGCCGTGGTGGTGCTGGTCGTCATCACCCCGACCCTGATGCAAAAAACCTTCGGCATGAGCCCCAGCCACACCTTCGCCTTGAGCGCGCTGGGCATCGTTTTTCTGAATATCGGCTGCGTCCTCGCCGGCCTGCTGGTGGACCGCATCGGCGCCTGGCGCGCGGTGCTGGTCTACAGCCTGTTGCTGCCAGTGGGGATTGCGCTGCTGTACGCGAGCCTTATCAACGGCGGCCTCTGGCTGGGCGCGGCGTACGCCGTGGCGGGCTTGAGTTGCGGCGTGGTGGGCGCGGTGCCATCGGTGATGGTCGGCCTGTTTCCAGCGCACGTGCGGGTGTCGGGGATTTCCTTCACCTACAACATTGCCTACGCGTTGTGGGCGAGTACTACGCCGTTGCTGCTGATCGCGCTGATGCCCACGCGCCCGTGGATTTGCGTGGGCTATTGCGTGGTGATGGGCGCGGTGGGGGTGGCGAGTGTGGCGCTGTTTGGCAAGCGCCACACCTTGGTTACCTGAGGCTCAGGTCAGAAAGTGCCAGAGCAACAGCGTACCGACCAGGCCGACCACGGAAACGATAGTTTGCAGCACCGACCACACCCAGATCGTCTGCTTCAACTGCAAGCCAAAGTACTCGCGCACCATCCAGAACCCGGCGTCGTTGACGTGGCAGAAGAACACAGAGCCGGCGCCAATCGCCAGCGCCACCAGTGAACTCTGCGTCGCCGCCAAACCCGCCATCATTGGCGCGAGAATGCCCGCCGTGGTTGTCGTGGCGACGGTCGCCGAACCGGTGGCCTGGCGCAGGGCCACGGCAATCAACCAGGCCAGCAGCAAATACGGCATGTGCGCGCCTTCGGCGACTTTACTGATGGTCTGGCTGACGCCGGCGTCCAGCAATGTTTGCTTGAGGCCGCCGCCGGCGCCGATGGTCAACAGCAACACGGCGATGGGCGCGAGGGCTTTGCGCAGCGTGTTGCCGACCTCGGCGCGTGGCATGCCGGCGGCCCAGCCCAGGCAGATCACGGCGGCGATGACAGCCAGGCCGAGGGCAATCAGCGGTTCACCGAGGAACTTCAAGGTCAGTGCCAGCGGGTTTTCCGGCGCCATCGCGACTTTGGCCAGGGTGCTGCCGAGCATCAAGATCACCGGCAACAAAATGATCAGCAACGACACCCCGAAACTCGGCTGGCGGGGTGCCTTGGGCGGTGCGCTGAACAGCGCGCCGATGTCGGCCGGTTCATCCACCTGCATGCGCTTGGACAGCCAGTTGCCATACAGCGGCCCCGCGAGAATCACCGCCGGCACCGCCAGGCAGAAGCCCAGCAACATGGTCAAGCCCAAGTCGGCGTGCAATGCGCTCACCGCAATCAGCGGCCCCGGGTGCGGTGGCATCAGGGCGTGCAGGGTGGTCATGCCCGCCAGCGCCGGAATGGCGATTTTCAGCAGCGGCTGATTCGAACGTTTGGCCATTACAAAGATGATCGGCACCATCATCACCAGCCCGACTTCGAAGAACAGCGGCAGGCCGATCACCATCGCCACCAATGCCATCACCCAAGGCAACGACTTGCCTTTACCCAGCCCGAGCAAGGTGGTGGCGATACGGTCGGCGGCGCCGGATTCGGCCATTAACGCACCGAGCATCGAGCCCAGGGCAATGATGATCCCTGCCTCACCGAGGATCGCCCCGGCGCCTTTGCTGAAGGCCTTGGCGACTTCTTCCGGCGGCAGCCCCGCGCCGACGCCGGCGATAAACGTGCCGATCAGAATCGATAAAAATGGCGGCAGCTTGGTCGCGCTGATCAACACAATGATGCTGGCGATGGCCAGCAGAACGCAGAACATGAGACGGGTGTCGTGAACCATCCACGCGGCAGTCGATAACTCCAAAACGGGACTCCTTATCGAACAGGTTGGCTAATTTGTTTCTTTTTGTTTCCTGCTCGAAAAGCATACCTGATAGAACTGTTGCAGCGCGTCCATGTGCGATTTTGGTGCGCGCGATATAACGGCGAGCTGTCGCGCGGATGACAAATTTGCAACCCCTGCGCGGGGATCTGGCCTATAGCTCTATGATCAACGAACCCCACCTATTGAGGAATTTTCATGAGCGCAGGACATAACCACGGTCAGGTACGCGCCGGTCACGAGCGTCTTCTATGGATCGCCCTGGGGCTGACCAGCAGCTTCATGATTGCTGAGGTGATCGGCGCGTTTATTACCGGCAGCCTGGCGCTGTTGTCCGACGCCGCGCACATGATGACCGACGCCCTGGCGCTGGCGATTTCTCTGGTGGCCATTCAGGTCGCCAAGCGCGCGGCCGACCGCAAACGCACCTTTGGCTACGCGCGTTTCGAGATCCTCGCGGCGGCGTTCAATGCGCTGCTGTTGTTTGGCGTGGCGTTTTACATTCTGTATGAGGCCTATCAACGGCTGCAGGCACCGGCTGAGATCCAGTCCACCGGCATGCTGGTGATTGCGTTTTTGGGGCTGATCGTCAACCTGATCTCGATGAAACTGCTCAGTGCCGCCAGTGGTGAAAGCCTGAATGTGAAGGGCGCTTATCTGGAGGTGTGGAGCGACATGCTCGGTTCCATCGGCGTGATGATCGCGGCGGTGGTGATCATGTTCACCGGGTGGGGCTGGGTTGACTCGGTGGTGGCGGCGGCGATTGGTTTCTGGGTGTTGCCGCGCACCTGGACCCTGCTCAAGGAAAGCATGAACGTGCTGCTGCAAGGCGTGCCGGACGGCATCGATATCGATCAGGTCGAGCAGGCCATTCGGGGTGTGCCGGGGGTAAAGGACGTGCACGACCTGCATATCTGGGCCCTGACCAGTGGCAAAAATGTGCTGAGCACGCACTTGGTGGCGGATGCTGCGCTGAACACGGAACAAAAAATCCTTAGCCAGGTGACGGAATTGCTGCACGAACAATTCGATATTTCCCACGCCACGATTCAGGTGGAAGGCGAGGGTTTTGTGCACGACGAACATGACGAGGTGCATGCCTGAGCCCGGCTAACGGATTTGTAATGTTGCGCCCACGGCCCTGATAAGTACCGAAAGCTACATTGCCCCCCGCTGGGAAATCTCAGCGACTTCATGGGCGTGGAACTTTCGTTATGGCACTTTCCGTTAGAACATTTTTGGGGGCAGCAGCGCTGTGGGTGGCCGCAGGCGCTGCCCAGGCGCAAACCCTCACTCTGGATGCAGCCCTGCAAGCCGCCTTCGCCAACAACCCTGACCTGGCCGCTGCGCAGTGGGACATCGACATTGCCCAGGGCGGTCGCCAGCAGGCCGGCTTGATCCCCAACCCGGTGGCGTCCTGGGATGCCGAAGACACCCGCCGCAACACGCGCACTACTACCCTCAAACTCAGCCAGACCCTGGAACTGGGCGGCAAACGTGGTGCACGCATTGACGTCGCGACGCGCGCCCAGGACGCCGCCGCGCTGACGCTGGAGCAGCGTCGCAATGGCCTGCGCGCCGACGTAATCGACAGTTACTACAGTGCTTTGCGTGCTCAGCAGCGCCTCGACTTGGCGCAACGTTCAATGGCGCTGGCCGAGCGTGGCCTGGTGGTCGCCAAAGGTCGCGTCACCGCCGGCAAGTCATCGCCGGTGGAAACCACGCGCGCGCAGGTGCAGGTGTCGCAGATCCGGCTGGAATTGAACCGCGCGCAAATCGGCCTCAGCGATGCCTATCGGCGCCTTGCCGCCAGCACCGGCAGCGCCACGCCTGACTTCCAGCACGTGGCCGCGCAAAGCCAATCCGCACCGCCCTTGCCGGCCGCCGCGCAATTGCTCGCGCGGCTTGAGCAAACCACCGAACTGCGCCTGGCCGACCTGCACATTATTCAAAGCGAAGCCAGCGTAGGCCTGGAAAAGGCCCAGCGGATTCCCGACCTCGATGTGTCCATCGGCAGCCAGTACGACGCCAGCGTGCGTGAACGCGTGAACCTGGTGGGCGTGTCGATGCCGATCCCGCTGTTCAACCGCAATCAGGGCAATGTGCTCGCCGCCAGCCGCCGTGCCGATCAGGCCCGCGATTTGCGCAACGCGGTCGAACTGCGCCTGCGCACCGAAACCCGCCAGGCCCTGGACCTGTGGCAAACCGCCGATACCGAAGTGCGCGCGTTCAACCAACACATCCTGCCCGCCGCCCAGAGCGCGGTGGACAGCGCCACCCGTGGCTTCGAGATGGGCAAGTTCAACTTCCTCGACGTGCTCGACGCCCAGCGCACCTTGATCGCAGCCCGCACCCAATACCTGGTGGCGACCGCTCAGGCGACCGACGCCTGGGTGCGCATCGAACGGATTTACGGCGACCTCGCCCGGTTTTGATTTTTTCTGGAGTCTTTTATGAAGCATAAACACGGTGTGGCGCTCGCCGTCGCTCTGGGCCTGATGCTGTCTGGTTTTACACGGGCCGAAGAGGAAGAAGAAGGCAAACTTGAACTCACCGAGCAGCAGATCCAGGCGGCCGGTATTCAGCTCGCCCAAGCCCAACCGCGCGCGATCAGCACGCTGCTGACGCTGCCGGGAGAAGTGCGTTTCGACGAGGACCGGACCTCACACATCGTGCCGCGTGCGGCCGGTGTGGTGGAGGCGGTGAAGGTCAACCTTGGCCAGTCGGTGAAAAAGGGCGAGTTGTTGGCCGTGATCGCCAGCCAGCAGATTTCCGACCAGCGCAGCGAGTTGGCCGCCAGCGAGCGACGCGTCGAGCTGGCGCGCACCACCTTTGAGCGCGAGCGCCAGCTGTGGAAGGACGAAATCTCCGCCGAGCAGGACTACCTGCTGGCGCGCCAGACCTTGCAGGAAGCGGAAATCGCGCTGACCAACGCGCGTCAGAAGATGACGGCACTCAGCGGCAGCGCCGTACTGACGGGCGGTAATCGCTACGAGCTGCGCGCGCCATTCGCCGGTGTGGTGGTGGAAAAACACCTGGGCGTGGGCGAAGTGGTCGGCGAAACCAGCAACGCCTTCACGCTCTCGGATTTGTCCCAGGTGTGGGTCACCTTCGGCGTGTTTCCCAAGGACCTGAACAAGGTGCGCGTCGGTAAACCGGTGAAGGTCAGCTCCTCGGAAATGGGCACTGAAGTTCAAGGCACGGTGGCCTATGTCGGCAACCTGCTCGGCGAGCAGACGCGCACCGCTACCGTGCGCGTGACCGTGCCCAACCCTGACGATGCCTGGCGCCCAGGGTTGTTTGTGACTGTGCAACTGGCCACCGACACCTACCAGGCCAAGGTCACCGTGCCGCAAACCGCCATCCAGACGGTCGAGGACAAACCCTCGGTATTCGTGCGCACGGCGGACGGTTTCATCACCCGCCACCTCGAACTGGGCGTGAGTGAAAACGGCTACGTCGAAGTGCGCCAGGGCCTTGAAGCCGGCGCGCAAGTAGCGACCGAAGGCAGCTTCATCCTCAAGTCCGAACTGGGTAAAGGCTCGGCCGAGCACGCCCATTGATCCTGCGAGTGATTCCCCATGTTTGAGCGCCTTATCCAATTCGCCATCGAGCAGCGCATCATCGTGTTGCTGGCGGTGCTGTTGATGGCCGGTGTCGGCATCGCCAGTTATCAGAAGTTGCCCATCGACGCGGTGCCCGACATCACCAATGTGCAGGTGCAGATCAACTCGGCGGCGGCCGGCTTTTCGCCGTTGGAAACCGAGCAGCGCATTACCTTTCCCATCGAAACCGCCATGGCCGGCCTGCCGGGTTTGCAGCAGACGCGTTCGTTGTCGCGCTCCGGCCTGTCCCAGGTCACGGTGATCTTCAAAGACGGCACTGACCTGTTCTTCGCCCGCCAATTGGTCAACGAGCGCCTGCAGGTGGCCCGCGAGCAATTGCCCAACGGCATCGAAACCGCGATGGGGCCGATTTCCACTGGCCTCGGGGAAATTTTCCTGTGGACCGTCGAAGCCGAAGACGGCGCGCTCAAGGAAGACGGCACGCCTTACTCGCCGACCGACCTGCGCGTGATCCAGGACTGGATCATCAAGCCACAGCTGCGCAACGTGCCGGGCGTGGCCGAGATCAACACCATCGGCGGCTTTGCCAAGGAATACCAGATCGCCCCGGACCCAAAACGCTTGGCGGCCTACAACCTGACGCTGACCGATTTGGTCACCGCGCTTGAGCGCAACAACGCCAACGTTGGCGCCGGTTACATCGAGCGCAGCGGCGAGCAGCTGTTGATTCGCGCACCGGGGCAAGTGGCGTCGATCGATGACATTGCCAACATTGTGATCACCACGTCGGACGGCACGCCGATCCGCGTGCGCAATGTGGCGCAAGTCGACATCGGCCGTGAGCTGCGCACCGGCGCCGCCACGGAAAATGGCCGTGAAGTGGTGCTGGGCACGGTGTTCATGCTGATCGGTGAAAACAGCCGCACCGTGTCCCAGGCGGTGGCGAAAAAACTCGAAGAGATCAACCGTTCGCTGCCCCAGGGCGTGGTCGCCGTTACCGTTTATGACCGCACCAACCTGGTCGAAAAAGCCATCGCCACCGTGAAGAAAAACCTCTTCGAAGGTGCGCTGCTGGTGGTCGCGGTGCTGTTTCTGTTCCTGGGTAATATCCGCGCGGCGTTGATCACCGCGATGGTGATTCCGCTGGCGATGCTGTTCACCTTTACCGGCATGTTTACCAACAAAGTCAGTGCCAACCTGATGAGCCTTGGCGCGCTGGACTTCGGGATTATTGTCGACGGCGCGGTGGTGATCGTCGAAAACGCCATTCGCCGGCTGGCCCATGCGCAGCAGCGCCATGGCCGCTTGCTCACCCGCAGCGAGCGCCTGCATGAGGTGTTCGCTGCGGCCAAGCAAGCGCGGCGCGCACTGATCTTCGGGCAACTGATCATCATGGTGGTGTACCTGCCGATCTTCGCCCTCACCGGAGTGGCCGGGAAGATGTTCCACCCCATGGCGTTCACCGTGGTCATCGCTTTGCTCGGCGCGATGATTCTGTCGGTGACCTTTGTGCCGGCCGCGATTGCGCTGTTTGTCACCGGCAAGGTCAAGGAAGAGGAAAACCTGGTGATGCGCACGGCGCGTCGGGCCTATGCGCCGGTGCTGGATTGGGTCATGACGCGCCGCCCGCTGGTGTTTGGCCTGGCGGTGCTGACCATCGTCGCTTCGGGCGTGGTGGCCAGCCGCATGGGCAGCGAATTTATCCCCAGCCTCAGTGAGGGCGACTTCGCTCAACAGGCTCTGCGTGTGCCTGGTACCAGCCTGACGCAATCGGTGCAGATGCAGCAGCAGCTGGAGAAAACCTTGATGGCCCAGGTGCCGGAAATCGAGCGAGTCTTTGCGCGCACCGGTACCGCGGAAATCGCTTCCGACCCGATGCCACCGAATATTTCCGACAGCTATGTGATGCTCAAGCCCAAGGACCAGTGGCCTGATCCAGCGAAATCCCGCGAGGCGCTGATCGAAGATATCCAGCGCGCCAGTGCGATTGTGCCGGGCAGTGCGTATGAACTGTCGCAGCCGATCCAACTGCGCTTCAACGAGTTGATTTCCGGGGTGCGCAGTGACGTGGCGGTGAAGGTATTTGGCGACGACATGGCAGTGCTCAACAAGACCGCCGCAGAGATCGCCGAGACCTTGCAAACGCTTGATGGCGCCTCGGAAGTGAAGGTGGAGCAGACCTCTGGCTTGCCGGTACTGACCATCAATATTGATCGCGACAAGGCCGCGCGGTTTGGCCTGAACGTGGGCGACGTGCAGGACACCATCGCTGTCGCCGTGGGTGGACGCCAGGCCGGCACGCTGTACGAAGGTGACCGCCGCTTCGACATGGTCGTGCGTTTATCCGATGCGCTGCGCACCGATATCGAGGGCTTGTCGCGGCTGTTGATCCCGGTGCCGGCGCTGGCCAGCAACGCCTCGGGCCAGTTGGGTTTTATTGCCTTGTCCCAGGTCGCCAGCCTGGGCCTGGTACTGGGCCCGAACCAGATCAGCCGCGAGAACGGCAAGCGCCTGGTGATTGTCAGCGCCAACGTGCGCGGGCGTGATATCGGTTCGTTCGTCGAACAGGCCGAGTCTGCCATCAGCACTCAGGTGAAGGTCCCGGCGGGTTACTGGACCACCTGGGGCGGCCAGTTCGAACAGCTGAAGGAGGCCTCCGAGCGCTTGCGTATCGTGGTGCCGGTGGCGTTGCTGCTGGTGTTCGGGCTGTTGTTCATGATGTTCAACAACCTCAAGGATGGCTTGCTGGTGTTTACCGGGATTCCGTTCGCGTTGACCGGTGGGATCATGGCGCTGTGGCTGCGCGATATTCCATTGTCGATCTCGGCGGGGGTGGGGTTTATTGCGTTGTCCGGTGTGGCAGTGCTTAACGGGCTGGTGATGATTGCCTTCATCCGCAACCTGCGCGAGGAGGGGCGTTCACTGTCGGTGGCGATCCACGAAGGGGCGCTCACACGTTTACGCCCGGTGTTGATGACTGCGCTGGTGGCGTCGCTGGGGTTTATCCCCATGGCCTTGGCCACCGGCACCGGCGCCGAGGTGCAGCGCCCGTTGGCGACGGTGGTGATCGGCGGGATTATTTCCTCTACGTTGCTGACCTTGCTGGTGCTGCCGGCGTTGTATCAGTGGGCGCACCGCAAGGAGGAATGACGCGGGTGGGGTGAGCCCGCTTACTGTGGCGAGCGGGCCTGTTGTGGCGAGCGGGCTTGCCCCGCGTTGGGTGGCGAAGCCGCCCCAAATCTTTCGCCACGGTATATCGGGGATACCGAGGTGGCCTTGATGGGGCTGCTGCGCAGCCCAACGCGGGGCAAGCCCGCTCGCCACAACAGGCCCGCTGCCACAACAACGCCGCTGCCACAACAAGTGCGCTTGGCACAACAAGCAGGCTCACCCTCAAGGGGCTTACACCCGAGGAAACACCAGGCGAAACACGGTGAAAGCGCCGGGCGAACTGCGCACGTCGGTTTGCCCCTGGTGCAGGGTCATGATCGATCGCACGATGGCCAGTCCCAGGCCGGTGCCGCCCTCCGTGCGCGCGCGGCTGCTGTCGACACGGTAGAACCGTTCGAACAGGTGCGGCAGGTGGTGCACTTCAATCCCCGGGCCTGGGTTGCTGACAGACAACGACACGCTGTTGCCGTAAGCCTCCACCCGCAACGCGATATGCGCGCCCGCCGGGCTATGGCGGATTGCATTGGACAGCAGGTTGGAGAGGGCGCGTTGAATCATCAGGCGATCGCCGTGCACCTGGGCCTCGCCACTGAGGGTCAGTTGTTTGTCTTCGGCGCTCAGGGCGAATAAATCCATGACCCGATGGGCTTCGTCCGCCAGCGATACTGCGGTAAACGAAGCTCGCGCTGCCGGGTGGCTGACCTGGGCCAGAAACAACATGTCGGAAACGATGCGTGCCAGGCGCTCCAGCTCTTCGGTGTTGGATTCCAGCACTGCTTTGTATTCGTCCGGTGGGCGTTGGCGCGACAACGTGAGCTGGGCTTTGCCCATCAAGTTGGTCAGCGGTGCACGCAATTCGTGAGCAAGGTCGTCGGAGAATTGCGAGAGTTGCTGCACCCCGGCGTCCAGGCGGTTGAGCATCACATTGAAGCCTTGCGCCAACTCGCCCAGCTCCTTGGGCAGGTTGTCGACGGACAAGCGATGAGTCAGGTCCTGGGTGGTGACTTTGGCCGCCACATGGCTGAACTGCTTAAGCGGCGCCAGCCCGCGCTGCACCGGCCACCAGGCCCCCATGCCGATCAGTATCAACAACATGGGCAAGGCGATCACGGTGGCGCGCAGGTAGGCACTGAGCAGCGCCTGATCGTCCCTGCGGTCCAGCGACAACAGCACGCGTACGCGTTCGCCACTGGCCAGGCGCATCAGGCTGGAGGCGCTGAGCACCTGGTTGCCATTGCTGTCGGCCCAATTGAGGTAGCCGAGCGTTTCTCGCGGTGTGAAGTTTGTCAGCAGCGGCTCCTGAGGCTTGGCACCGATGCTCAGCAGCACCGTTTCATCGGGCGCGGTGCCGATGATAGTGAGGTAAAAATTGTCATGGCCGATCACCAGGTCCATCAGCGAATGCGGACGTGCCCGGATGGCGTGGGCGTCGAGGCCTTGAGACAGGCTGTGCTGGATCTGTTCCATCTTGCTTTCTAGGCCTTTGCGCGCCAGTTTTTCCAGTTCGTGGGTCAGGGCCAGGTACGCCAACGTCGCCAGCAACAGCACCAGGCCTGCGCCCATGAGGCTGACCGTCAACCCCAGGCGCATCGACAAGCTGCCGGTTTTCATGGCCGTGCTTCCAGCACGTAACCCACGCCGCGAATGGTGTGGATCAGCTTGACCTCGCTCTGATCGTCCACCTTGGCCCGCAGGCGGCTGATGGAAACTTCCACGACGTTGGTGTCACAGTCGAAATTCATGTCCCACACCAGCGAAATGATCTGCGTGCGGGTCAGCACTTCACCGGTCTGGCGCATCAGCACCTGCAGCAGTGCGAACTCCTTGGTGGTCAAGTCAATGCGCCGTGTGCCGCGGTACGCGCGATGGCGGCGCGGGTCCAGTTCCAGGTCCGACACGCTGAACACTTCCGGCTGTGGGATGTGCTCGCTGCGCCGCAGCAGGGTGCGTACCCGCGCCAGCAATTCGGGAAACTCGAAGGGTTTGACCAGGTAATCATCGGCGCCCATGTCCAGGCCCTTGATCTTGTCGGCCAGCCGGCCGCGGGCGGTCAGCATCATCACGCGCTGGGTGCCGTTGCGACGCAATTGCTCCAGCACTTCCCAGCCATCCTTGCCCGGCAGGTTGACGTCAAGAATCACCAACTCATAGGCGTGCTGCTCAGCCAGGTGCAGGCCATCAATGCCATTGGACGCGCAGTCCACGACGTAGCCACTTTCATTCAGGCCTTGCTGCAGGTAGTCAGCGGTTTTTTGCTCGTCCTCAACCACAAGGATACGCATGGGGATTTACCTTTTACTGAAAGAGAAGGGTTCCATTTCCCTATGGAATCAGGTGTGTTGTGAGTAGGAAAATTCTGAAGTGTGAAGCAGCTTCAGGGTCAACTGCGGCAATGGGTCGCGACCAAGCCTGCGCCCAAAAAAAACGCCCCAGAGGGGCGTTAAAAAATCATCTCTTTCCAAAGGAGCTAAAAAAAGCTTCAGAGACGAATGTTGCTCGGTGCTGACAAGTTGAAGCGAGTATAGGAAGTTCAACTTAACGGGAAGCTGGGGCCAATGTTACAGTTTTGATAGATAGCAATTTGTGAACAGATGTTAGTCAAGCGCGAACGGATGTAAGCGCTCGGTTTGGCAATTGTTCAAAGTGCGACCAATGGGTATTCCGCAATCAGGCGAACTTCTTCCAGGTCCGACTCAAACGCACTGGAGCGCACGGTGGCCTGGCGCAAGCGCAATGACAAATCCTTCAGGCTGCCACTTTGCACCACGTACTTGGCCTCGACATCCCGCTCCCAGCGGCGTTGATCGGTCAGCGGGTTGCCGGTTGCATCGCGGCGCATGTACACCGCGTTGGCGTGGCTGTAATCGGCGCCGGTGCCCTTGGCATAACGGGTCATGAACGACAGGCCAGGTATACCGAACGCCTGCATGTCGAGGTCGTAACGGGCCATCCACGAACGCTCCCTGGGCGAATTGAAGTCGCTGTACTGGATCGAGTTATTGAGGAAAATCGAGTCCGATTGGCGCAAGTAATCGAAGTCGTCATCGCCGTTGTTGCGCTGGTGCGAGAGGGCCACGCTGTGGGCCCCGACCTTTAACCCGAGCCTGGCACTCCAGATGTTGTTGTCGAATTTGCCCAGCAGCTTTTTGCCTTCGTCCACGGCCTTGTAATAGTTGAAATCGCCGAATAACGACACGTCGTCGGTCAGTGGGTAACTGGCGGCACTGCCGACGTAGTACTGGTCCCAGGCGTCCTTCAGGCGGCTGCTGTAGAGGCTCACGTTCAGGTGTTTGTTGACGGCGTACTCTGCGCCGAAATAGCCGATCCAGGGTGAGTCGACCTTGCCCGCGTAAAAGGTCGCAAAGCCCTTGTTCATCCCGCTTTCGCTTGGCTGGCTCATGCCGCTCAGGCGTCCGCCTTGCAGGCTCAAGCCCTCAAGGCTGGTGTTCTGCGCGGTGACGCCGCGAAAGCTTTCCGGCAACAACCGCGAATCGCCGTAGGCCACCACCGGCGTGAGCGGGAACACATCGCCGGCCTTGATAACCGTGTCCAGCACGCGCAATTTCGCCGCGCCGCCGACTTTGCTGTAGCTGCCTTCGGGGTGATTGTCGCTGTCCACCGGCAGCACGCCGAACGAACCCTTGCCGCCGCTGCGACCGGTGCCCGAGTCGAGTTTCAGGCCGTACATGGCAAACGCATCCAGGCCAAAGCCTACGGTGCCTTGGGTAAAACCGGATTCGAATTTGCCGATCAAACCCTGCGCCCAGGCTTCGGAATAGCCATTGCCGGTCGGGCTGGACTGGCCCTTGCGGTCATCGCGATTGAAGTAAAAGTTGCGCGCCAGCACGGTTACGTTGCTGCCTTGGATAAAACCTTCGGGCGTGTCTTCCACCGCCACGGCTGCCAGAGGCAGTGCGGCAATCAATGAAAAGGGAAGGGTGTAGTAAGCAATATTCATGTTTCGCTCCTGGGTGTTGGCAGTTTCAGCTTCTTATAGGTAGGGGCGTTTTTATTGATCTGGCCCGGGCTGATAGTTGCAAACAGGGGATAACGGTCAGGTGGCGCGAACATTACAATTCTGGAAGCTCACGGCGATCTAACAGATAAGTAATGTTTTGGTGAACATGGCGACAGGGTTGGTTGATTAGTCTCGTGACTGAACTTATCAACCGAGGAACCTGTAATGACATTTTATAAAATTGGCTTGGGTGTATTAGCTGCAGTCCTGTCACTGGGGGCGATGGCCGAAGGCGGAGGCGACCGCACGTTTGCGCTGATGATGGAGCGTAATCAAAAAGCCATGGCGGCTTACGCGGAAAAAAACGGCCAGCCAGCACCCCAGGTACAGGCGTATCGCTATGGCATGGCGCTGGATATTGCCAAGGTCGTCAACGTTACGCCGCCGATCAGTTCGTGCAATGCCGTGCCTTCACGCATGACCTATGAAGACTCCAGCGGCAAGCTCAATACGGTGGAATACAAGGTGATGGGTGTTTGCCGAAACAACGGCAGTTAATGGATCCAAAAAACAGTTGGGCACGCCACAAGAAAGCGCTTCAGAAAACCTCGTCAGCGCCGATGCAGGTCAGATCCATCTCCCCCAAATGACCATCGGTGCCCCATGTTCAACACCCGTTTGAAGCAGGAGCTGTCGGCTCTTCGCGAAGAGTTGTCCAGCTTGCAACAGGTCAAGGAGAGCCTGGAAAGCGAAATGCTGTGCCTGACGCTGGACGCCAAAGGCCGGGTGGAGTGGGCGAATGCCAACTTCCTGCAAGAGCTGTCGTACCAGGCCTCCAACATCGTGGGGCGGCACATGGAAGAACTGGTGCCTGCGCACCTGCGCCAGGACGAATTCCAGCAGCGTTTTCACAATGCCCTGGTGCGCGGCGAACACTTCGCCGGCACCGTGCGCCTGATGCGTGGCAATGGCAAAGAGGCCTGGTTGCGCTCGATCCTGCAGCCCGTGCGCAGTTCTGACGGGCGGCTCAAGCATTTTTCGATTTACTCCAGCGACCTCACCCGCACCATCGAAGGGTCACGCGAGCATGAGAACTTGATCACCGCGCTGGTGCGTTCCACTGCGGTGATCGAGTTCGACCTCGGCGGCCATGTGCTGACCGCGAACGACCGGTTCCTCGGTGGCATGGGCTACAGCCTGGCGCAGATCCAGGGCAAACATCACCGTATGTTCTGCGAGCCGGAGGAATACAACAGCGCCGAGTATCAGGATTTCTGGAAGCGTTTGAACGCCGGTGAGTTTGTTGCGGCGCGCTTCAAACGTGTCGACAGCCATGGCCGTGTGGTATGGCTGGAGGCGACCTACAACCCGGTGCTGGACGCCAATGACCGCCTCTACAAAGTGGTCAAGTTCGCCACGGTGATCACCGACCAGGTCAACCAGGAACAGGCCGTGGCGGAGGCCGCGAACATCGCCTACAGCACCTCGCTGCAAACCGACCACAGTGCCCAGCGCGGCACCACTGTCGTGACGCAGGCGGTGGATGTCATGCGTGATCTGGCCAGGCACATGCAGCTGGCCGGTGATGGCATCGAGGCGCTCAACGCCCAGTCCCAAGTGATCGGCACCATCGTCAAGACCATCAGCGGCATCGCCGAGCAAACCAACTTGCTGGCGCTCAACGCGGCTATCGAAGCGGCGCGGGCCGGCGAGCAGGGCCGTGGCTTTGCGGTGGTGGCTGATGAAGTGCGGCAATTGGCCTCGCGTACCAGCAAGGCCACCGATGAAATTGTCGGCGTGGTGCGTCAGAACCAGGACATGGCCCGCGATGCGGTGTCCGTGATGAACGAGGGCCGTTTGCAGGCCGAGCAAGGCTTGGCCCTGGCGGCCGAGGCGGGCACGGTGATTGTGGAAATCCAGGACGGTGCACAAAAGGTGGTGAGCGCGGTCGGGCAGTTTGCCAATCAGCTGTCGAGCTGACCCGTAGGGCTTGTGCTTGAGGTATCGTAGGTTTTTTCTTGCTTGAAGAGCCGTTCCTCCATGAGCCCTACCCACCGTCGCCCCGTACCGTTGTCCAAGGCCTACCGTTTGCTCAATCACGGGCCGACCGTATTGGTGAGTGCGGCCCACGCTGGCAAGCGCAATATCATGGCCGCTGCCTGGGCCATGCCGCTTGATTTCGAACCGCCGAAGGTCGCCGTGGTGCTCGACAAGGCCACTTGGACCCGCCAACTGCTGGAAGCCGCCGGCACCTTTGTGCTGCAGGTGCCTTGTGTGGCCCAGGCCGATCTGGTGCAGACGGTCGGCAACACCACGGGCGCAGACACCGACAAATTCGCCACCTATGGCTTGCAGACATTCAACGGTGAACACACCGAAGCGCCGCTGCTGGACGGTTGCGTAGCGTGGCTGGAATGCCGCCTGCTGCCCGAGCCTCACAACCAACAGACCTACGATTTATTCCTCGGCGAAGTCGTCGCGGCCTATGCCGACGCGCGCGTGTTCAGCGACGGGCACTGGCACTTCGAAGGCCATGACGAATTGCGCACCTTGCACCATATCGCGGGCGGGAATTTCCTGAGCATCGGCGAGCCGGTGGTCGGGCGCCAGCTGTAGGCCTTACCAGCGGGCGTTTGCCAGTGCTTCGGCAAACGCCATCAGCTTGGGCGAATACTGCCGGGACGGCGGATAGACCAGTGAGATCGCGCGACTGCGCCCGGCAACGTCTTCCAGCAACGGCACCAGGCGCCCGGCGGCCACGTCGTCTCGCACCGCAAAATCCATCACCTGGGCGATGCCGAAACCACCCACCGCGCCGTCTACCAGCGCATCGCCAATGTCGAAAATAAGCCGCCCTTCGACGCTCACGTCCTGCACTTTGCCCTCCTTCATGAATTGCCAATCGACCATGCGCCCGCTGCGCAAGTTACGCACAGTGAGGCAGCTGTGGTCCTCGAGTTCTTCCACCGTTTGCGGCGTGCCCCAACGCGCCAGATAAGCGGGCGAGGCCACCGTGACCCAGCGCAACGGCGGCAGGGCACGGGCGATCAGGCGTTGATCCTGGATTTCGCCCGTGCGCAGCAATGCGTCGAAACCTTCGTCGACGATATCCACCAGGCGGTCAGTCATCACCGCTTCGATGCGCAATTGGGGATAGCGCAATGTCAGTTCGCCGATCACCGGCATCACCACCTTGCGACCGAACAACGACGGTGTGCTGATTTTCAACAGGCCGGACGGGCTGCTGCGCCGGTCGAGCATCAGCTTTTCGGTTTCAGCCAGTTCTGCCAGTAACGGCGCGCTGCGCTCGTACAGCATCTGACCGTCGGGCGTGAGGCTCACGCTGCGCGTGTTGCGTTGCAGCAAGCGCACGCCCAGCTGGCTTTCCAGGCGCGAGATTGCGCGGGATAGCCCGGACTGCGTCAGCCCCAATTCCCCGGCCGCGCGGGTAAAACTGCGCGTTTCGGCCACGCGGACCAAAAGTCGAACGGCGTTCAGATCCATGATTAAAGTCATTACTGAAAGAGTGATAGCGCTATTTATCATCTGTCAGGCATGAAAGAAACTGGCACCTCTTATTTTCGGACTGGACGCTGTGATGTCTTCCTCTCGACCCTCTGGCTGGATGCTTTTATTGCTGGCCACCGCACAACTGATCATCGCCCTGGATGCCACCATAGTGTTTGTCGCCCTGCCGCAGATTGGCGCGCACCTGGATTTTTCCGCGCAGCAATTGCAATGGGTGGTGAGCGCCTACAGCGTGGCGTTTGGTGGTTTTCTGTTGTTGGGTGGCAGGGCGACGGACTTGCTTGGCAAGCGCCGTTTTTACCGGGTGGGCCAGTCGCTGTATGCGCTGGCCTCATTGGCGGCGGTGCTCGGCGGCAGCGCGGTGTTGCTGGTGCTGGCGCGGGCGGTGCAAGGCGTGGGCGGGGCGTTGTTGTTCCCGGCCACGTTAGCGTTGATCAACACGCACTATGCCGAAGGGTCTGCACGCAATCGAGCATTTGCGGTGTGGAGCGCAGCCTCGGCAGCGGGGTTGGCACTTGGCGCATTACTGGGCGGCGCGCTGACTCAGGTGTGGGGATGGGAGGCGGTGTTTCTGGTGAATGTGCCGTTGGCGGGCGGCTGCGCGTGGGCGGCGCGTTACTGGATTCCAGCCGATGGCGAGCGTGTGCGTGGGCGCAAATTCGACATCGGCGGCGCCTTGACTGTGACTGTCGGCGGCACGCTGCTGGTGTTCGCGCTGGTGCAAGGCCCCGAGTGGGGCTGGTCGGCGCCGCAGACGCTGGCCTGCATCGCCTTGGCGCTGGTATTGCTTGGATTGTTCGCCTGGATCGAGCATCGCGGCAGCGATCCACTGATGCCGCTGCGCTTGTTCGCCTACCGCGAACTGCGCATGGCGATGGTGCTCACGGCGGTGTTCATGAGCAGCTTTGGCGTGCAGTACTACTTCCTGGCGCTGTATTACCAGCAGGTCTATGGCTACAGCGTATTGCAAGCCGGCTTGGCGTTTTTACCGGCGACCCTGGTGTGCACGTTTGGCATCTGGTTGGCAGAGCGTTCGCTGGCCAGGCTGGGGTTGCGCAACACCTTGGTCAGCGGGCAACTGGCGGGCGCGCTGGGCATTGCACTGGTGTGTTGGGCATTGCCGACGGGCGTGGGGTTTTGGTCGCTGTTGCCGGGAATCTTCATTTTGAGCATCGGACAGGGCATGACCTGGACAGCGATGTGGGTGGCGGCAGGGCTGGGTATTCGGCCAGGGGAGCAGGGCGTGGCGGCGGGGATGGCGTCTACCAGCCAGCAGATCGGCGGCGCGTTGGGCCTGGCGGTGCTGGTGTCGGTGGCGAATGCGGGCGGGATCGAGCTGGCGCTGTGGTGGAGCGCGGCAATTGCCTTGTTGGGCACGGTGGTGGCGCTGCGGCTCAAAACGCAAGCGCCCGAGCCGAATGCGATAGTGGAAACAACATAGAACCAATGTGGGAGCGGGCTTGCTCGCGAAGGCGGTGGATCAGTCACTCATAAGTCGACTGACACTGCGCTTTCGCGAGCAAGCCCGCTCCCACATTTTGATTGCGTTTCACATCAGCGCCCGAGCATCTTCACCCAGCGCGATGGCGGCATGCCGTAGGTGCTGCGAAATTGCCGGGTCATATGGCTCTGGTCGGTGAAACCGGCGGTCAGCGCCGCGTCCACCAGCGATTGGCCCTGGGCCAGCAAGCCGCGTACCAAGTCCAACCGTCGCATGGTCAGGTACCGATAGGGACTGGTGCCGAACAACAAGCGAAAATCCCGCGACAGCGCCCACCGATCACGACCGCAATGGTCGGCCATTTCATCCAGGGTGATGCTGCGGCCCAAGGCGCTGTGGATAAATTCCCGCGCGCGCTCGGCGGCGACGTAATCGAAGGATTTACGGCTGATGATCACCCCCGAGGCAGCGCTCAGTGCTTGCGCCAGGTCGTACAGCGCGTCCTGTTCCTGCATCGGGTCAATCGGGCAGTCCAGGCTTTGCAGCAACACTTCGCTGGCGCGGAACAGCCGCGGGTCAGTCGACAGGCCGTTGTGGATAAACGGCAACGGCCGGCTGCCGAGAATCTGCTGGATCAGCGCCGGCTCCACATAAATCATGCGGTACTTGAAGCCTTCCACACTGCTGGCGCGGCCGTCATGGGATTCGTCAGGGTGAATCACCATGGTCGTACCCGGCAGGCTGTGCGTCATGCAGCCACGGTAGTGGTAGCTCTGCACGCCAAACAAGGTGCGCCCGATGGCGTAGGTGTCATGGCGATGCGGGTCGAATGCAAAGCCGGCGAAATACGCTTCGATGCGGTCCAGCCCGCTGGCGTGCGGGGCGCGGTGCAACCAATCGAGGGTGGAAGTGGGTTGGCCCATGGTGACTTGTCACAAATAGAGGTGGGAAACACGTTAACCCAGTCTGGCATGTCGTGTCTGTTGAGGTCTTGAACGATTGTGCGTGCTCGGACGAAGGCTTTCAGTAGCGTAAATGTTGAATTAGGTTAATAAATGATTGTTTTACGATAATTAATCTATTATTTTTGCGACCTCACTTACTGATCGAGGTTACTTATGAATACCCAACGTCTGGCTCAGCTCAGCCAGCGCATGTCGCTGCTTACCCTCTTGCTGATGGTCGTCATGCTGGTGCTCAACACCGGCGTCTGGCTGTTTCCGGTGCTGGGTTCTTCCGCCGATGGCCTGGGCCTGAGCTTTTCCTTGAGTAACCGGATCCAGGACAGCGGCGTGCAAATTGCGCTGCTCCCCTGGTGGCAAAAACTTGGCGGAATCATTTTTTCCAGCATCCCGCTGGTGGCCTTGGTGTCGGGCTTGAACCATCTGCGCCAGCTGTTTCGCAACTATGCGCGGGGCGAGTATTTCTCCAGCGCGGCGGCGCAGCATCTGGGCAAAGTCGGTCGAGCTGTTGCATTGTGGGTACTGCTGGACTTTTTATGCGAGCCGTTGCTCGGCCTCTGGGTCTCGATGAACCAGCCGCTGGGCCAGCGATTTTTCACCTTGAGTCTGACCCCGCCGAGCTTCGTCGCGTTGTTTCTCGCTGCGTGCATTGCGGTAATCGCGCGTATCCTGTGGCAGGCCAGCGAAGTGGATTCTGAAAACCGCACTTTTGTTTGAGATCGAAATGCCCATTGTGATTGAACTGGACGTTATGCTTGCCCGGCGCAAGGTCAAATCCAAAGACCTGGCAGCCGCCATCGGGATTACCGAACAGAACCTGTCGTTGCTCAAGCAAGGCAAGGTCAAGGGCATACGGCTGGGTACGCTGGATGCGATCTGTACCTACCTGGACTGCCAGCCTGGCGACCTGTTGGTGCACACGCCTGAACCCGCGGGCGAATAGGTTTAACCACTTAAGAACAAGAGGGGTCGTCCAATGCTGTTCTCAGACTTGCCGTACGTTGCGCCGCTGCTGTCGCTGGGGCTGCTTTGGACCGTCGCGGTGGTGACGCCGGGCCCGAACTTCTTCAATACCGCCCAACTGGCGGCGAGCTGTTCGCGTCGGCATGGCGTGGTGGCGTCTGCCGGAGTAGCCACGGGCACGGTGATCTGGGGGCTGGCGGGCGGTTTGGGCATCAAGTCGCTGTTCACTGCGGCGCCCATGCTCTATCTGGCATTCAAGATCATCGGTGGCTGCTACCTGATCTACCTGGGGCTGAAACTGTTCAAGCGTTCGGCGCCAACCGCGAGCCAGACCGTGTTGCCCGACGAACCCAAGCGCTCGCTGTTCTCCGCCTGGCGCTTCGGTCTGCTGGGCAACTTGTCCAACCCCAAAGCCGCGCTGTTCGTCGCCACGGCCTTCGCGTCGACCATGCCGCCTTCACCGTCGCCGACATTGTTGGCCCTGGCGGTGATTACCATGGCCACCTTGTCGTTCAGTTGGTACACCAGCGTGGCCCTGGTGTTTTCCAGTGAGCGCATGGCCAACCTCTACAGCCGTTCACGCAAGTGGCTCGACCGGTTTGCCGGTGGGTGCTACCTGTTGTTCGGCGCACATCTGGTAGCGAATCGCTGACCGCTCATGGTAAGAAGCCTTACTTTCAACAGTGAGGCCGAGTCATGAGCAAGGTGCGGGTAGGTATTATTTTTGGTGGCCGTTCGGCCGAGCACGAGGTCTCGCTGCAGTCGGCGCGCAACATCGTCGATGCACTGGACCGCTCGCGCTTCGAGCCGGTTCTGATCGGCATCGACAAGGCCGGCCACTGGCACCTGAACGAAACCTCGAACTTCCTGATCAACCAGGAAAACCCGGCCCTGATCGCCCTCAACCAGTCCAACCGCGAACTGGCGGTGGTGCCGGGCAAGGCCAGCCAGCAAGTGGTGGAAACCTCCGGGCAGAGCCTGCTGGAACACATCGATGTGATCTTCCCTATCGTCCACGGCACCCTTGGCGAAGACGGCTGCCTGCAAGGCCTGCTGCGCATGGCGGACCTGCCTTTCGTGGGCTCCGACGTGCTCGGCTCGGCGGTGTGCATGGACAAGGACATCAGCAAACGCCTGCTGCGCGATGCCGGTATTGCCGTTACTCCGTTCATCACCCTGACGCGTCGCAACGCGGCGCGCAGCGCTTTTGATACAGCAGTGAACAAGCTTGGCTTGCCGATGTTCGTCAAACCCGCCAACCAGGGCTCCTCGGTGGGCGTGAGTAAAGTCAGCAACGAGGCCGAGTACCATGCCGCGGTCGAACTGGCCTTGGGCTTTGATGAAAAAGTGCTGGTGGAGTCCGCTGTCCAGGGGCGTGAAATTGAATGCGCCGTGTTGGGCAACGACAACCCTGTCGCCAGCGGCTGCGGCGAGATCGTGGTGGGCAGCGGTTTCTATTCCTACGACAGTAAATACATCGACGCCCAGGCCGCCCAAGTGGTGGTGCCGGCTGATATCAGCCTTGAGGCCAGTGAGCGTATTCGCCAACTCGCCATTGAAGCGTTTGAGGTTTTGGGCTGCGCCGGGTTGGCGCGAGTCGACGTGTTCCTCACCGACGATGGCGAAGTGCTGATCAACGAAATCAACTCACTGCCCGGCTTCACCCGCATCAGCATGTACCCCAAGCTGTGGCAGGCGGCGGGCATGAGTTACAGCGAATTGGTAAGCCGCTTGATTGAGCTGGCGCTGGAGCGACATGCGGGGCGCAAGGGGCTGAAGATCAGCCGCTGATTGTTGTGGGGAGCTATCTTTTGTGGCGAGCGGGCTCGCCCCGCGTTGGGCTGCGCAGCAGCCCCGTCAGGCTCACCGCATTGTGTCTGACAGGAATGAGTTGGGTGGTTTTGGGGCTGCTGCGCAGCCCAACGCGGGGCAAGCCCGCTCGCCACGACGAGCTTGCTCTTCAGGTTTTGCGGGCGATCCACGAATAGATCAGCGTCTTCGGCTCTTTAGGGTGGTGGGTTCTTCTGCGGTAGCTGGCGAAGGTCGGTGATGTGCAATACGTGCACACCTCGCTGACGTCGATCTGCTCACGCTTAAGGCCCGCCGCTTGCAACAGCATCACCCCGTAACCACTCAAGTCGAACCACGCACTTCCCGCTTGCCGCGCGTGGGGCGGTGCAATCTGCGGTGACAGCCGTGGCGTCGGTTGCTCGAAGTGCCATGGCGCCTGAGCGTCACGCCACACGTGCCCCTGATCCGCCTGAAATTGCGCGATAAACTCGGCGCTCACTTCATAACAACACGGCTTGATCGACGGCCCGATCGCCACCCGCAACTGGTCAACTGCAATGCCCTCGGCAGCCAATTGTTTCACCGCATTGGCGATGATTCCCCCTTGCAGGCCCTTCCAGCCGCCATGCACGGCGGCGACCCGTTCACCACTGTGTGCGGCGATCAGAATGGGCAGGCAGTCAGCGGTGATCACGGCGATTGGCTGAGGCGCGCGCGTGAACACGCCGTCTGCCTCAATGGTGTTGCTCACCTGCTGCGCCTGCCATTCAATCACCGAAGCACTGTGCACCTGCTTGCAGATAAACACCTCGTGCGGCCGCAATGGATCATTGATCGAACAAAAACCGTGGTCGACGCCGGGGATGGCGCCGAGATTGTTTGCCTGTTGCAAGGGGCTCTCTCCGCTCAATAAAGTCAGTCGCCGACCGCTTCGCCTTCGCGCCGAGGGTCGGCGCCGCCGCTCAGCGACGCCTTACCCTGGGCGTCCCGCGTGCGCACGATGGCCTGGATGCCGCTGGTCATATCAATCTCGCTCAGTGCATGGCCTTTGTCCCTCAGCGCCTGCTTCAACTTGGGGCTGAACATCCCAGCCTCAAGCTCGGTGGCGCCGTTACGGCTACCAAAGTTGGGCAAGCTGATGGCCGCTTGCGGGTCGAGGTTCCAGTCGAGCATCGCCACCAGGGATTTGCTCACGTACTCGATGATCTGCGAACCGCCTGGCGATCCGACGGTGGCCAGCAACTCGCCGCTCTTGCGATCGAACACCAGCGTCGGCGCCATGGCCGAGCGCGGACGTTTGCCCGGCTCGACGCGGTTGGCCACCGGCTGGCCGTTTTCTGCGGGGATGAACGAGAAGTCAGTCATCTGGTTGTTCAGCAAAAAGCCCTGAACCATCACGTGCGAACCAAACGCCGCTTCCACCGTGGTGGTCATCGACACGGCGCCGCCCAGGTCATCTACCGCCACCACCTGCGAGGTCGAAATGCGCAACGGCGAGCGGTCCGGCGCGTACGCCACCTGGATGCCCGCAGGCGTGCCCGGCTTGGCGATGCCCATGCTGCGGTCGCCGATCAGTGTGGCGCGTTTGGCCAGGTAGTCCGGGGCGATCAGGCCTGCGGTCGGCACCGGCACGAAATCGGCGTCGGCTACGTACAAACCACGGTCGGCGAAGGCCAGGCGACCGGCTTCGGCGAGCAGGTGCACGGCTTCAGGTGTGGGCTCAAGGCCGGCAGGCGATGTGCTTTTCACCGGCTTCATCGGTGCGATGGCCAAGCGCTGGTCGCGGGTTTCCAACGCCTGCAACGTACCGAGGATCTGCGCGACAGCAATCCCGCCCGATGACGGCGGTGGCATGCCGCACACCTGATAGCGCTTGTAGTCGGTGCACAGTGGCGTGCGCTCCTTGGCGGTGTAGCCCTTGAGGTCCGCCTGCGACAGGCTGCCCGCGTTGCGGTTGCCCTGGACCTTGCGCGCGATCTCATCGGCAATCGGCCCCTGGTACAACGCATCCGGCCCTTCCTTGGCGATGCGCTTGAACACGCTGGCCAGCGCCGGGTTTTTCAACAGCGTGCCGGCAGCTTTAGGTGTGCCGTCGGCATTCAGAAAATACGCCGCCATCTCGGGCGATTGCGCGATGTAACGGTCGGCAGCGATCAGCGCGTGCAGGCGCGGGGAAATCGCGAAGCCTTGCTCGGACAGGCGAATCGCCGGTTCAAACAGCTTGGCCCATTGCAGGTGGCCGGTCTTTTTGTGTGCCATCTCCAGCGCGCGCAACACGCCTGGCGTGCCAACCGAACGCCCACCAATCTGCGCCTCGGCAAAGGCCATCGGCGTGCCGTCCGCTTTAAGGAACAAGCGTTCGGTGGCGCCCGCGGGCGCCGTTTCGCGGCCGTCATACGCGTGCACGTTTTTGCCATCCCACAGCATGATGAACGCGCCGCCGCCGATGCCGGATGATTGCGGCTCCACCAGGGTCAACACCGCCTGCATCGCAATCGCGGCGTCAATGGCCGAGCCGCCCTGGCGCAGCATCTCGCGCCCGGCTTCGGCAGCCAGCGGGTTGGCGGCGGCGGCCATATGGCGCTCGGCGTGGCGGGTGGTGAGGTCGGTGCGATAACCCGAACCCAGCTCCGGCGCGGGCGGTTGTTCATTGACGGCGGTATGGCAGCCAGCCAGGGCGAGGGCGGCGGCAATCATTGACAGTTGACGGCGGGAAATCGAAAACACGCGCTGAACTCCGTTCATTTTGAGAATGATCTGTTGTCCTTGGGTTACGGCTTTTTACAGGTATATCGTGCCTTGCAGGTAGAGCACCGCGTGGCCGGAGATAATCACGCGGTCGCCCTTGAGCTCGCAACGCAGTTGCCCACGGCGCTTGCCGCCCTGTTCAGCAGTCAACTGCGACTTGCCCAAACGCTCGGCCCAGAAGGGCGCCAGCGAGGTGTGTGCGGAACCGGTGACCGGGTCTTCATTGACGCCCACGTTGGGGCCGAACCAACGGGATACAAAATCAAACCGCGTGCTTTTGGCCGTCACCGCAATCCCGCGTTTGGGCAGGCCCTTGAGGCGCGCGAAGTCCGGCGTCAGGGCGGCGACTTGAGCTTCGTCGTCGACCAGCACGAGGTAGTCGTCGGTGGCAAACACCTGGGCATGCTCAATCCCCAATGCGCTCAACATGCCGCTTGGCGGCTCGCAGCGCTGGGGCTGTTTGGCCGGGAAATCCATCGCCAGTTCGTCGCCATTGCGCGTCACGCGAAGCTCGCCGCTGCGGGTGGCAAAACGCAATACGTCGGGTGCATCCGCCAATTGGTGAATCAACACCCAGGCTGCGGCCAGCGTGGCATGGCCACACAGGTCCACTTCGACCTCCGGGGTGAACCAGCGCAACTCGTAGAAATCGCCACGAGGGACGAAGTAGGCGGTTTCGGAGAGGTTGTTTTCAGCCGCGATGTTCTGCAGTTGTTCGTCGGGCAGCCACTCGGTGAGCGGACAGACTGCCGCCGGGTTGCCGCCAAAGGGGTGTTGGCTGAAAGCATCGACTTGATAGATATCCAGTTTCATCGAGGGCACTCCGAGTAGGGAGGCTGGACACTAACAGTGGGTCTTTAAGGCGTCAAAATACAGATACGGAGTTTTTTTGAGCGCATGCGTCTTGCTCATCCCAGGCGCAACACCATCGCCCCGGCGGCAATCACGCACGCGGCCACGATGCGCACGCGCGTCAGGCGCTCTTTAAGCACCCAGGCCGAGATCACCACGCCAAACAGGATCGACGTTTCGCGCAGGGCCGAAACGGTCGCGATGGGGGCTGCGGTCATGGCCCACAGCGCCAGGCCATACGAGGCAATCGTGCCCACGCCGCCGACGACGCCCAAGCGCCAGTTACGCGCGAGGTAATCACAGAACAGCGTGCGCCGGGAAGCTAACGCCCACGTCGCCAGCGGGACGCCGGTCAGCAGGAAAATCCACAGCGTGTAGGCCACAGGCGCGCCGGACTTGCGCACGCCCAGGCCATCGATAAGGGTGTAGCCGGCGATCACGCCGGCGTTGATCAGTGCCAGCACCAGGCCTTTTCTTGGCCCTGAAGAAGGCGCCAGGGCCATGCTCAAAATGCCCAGTGAGATCACCGCAATGCCAAGCCAGGCGGATGTCGACAGTGGCTCGGCCAACACAAACACGCTCACCGTCGCGACCAGCAGCGGCGCTGTGCCGCGCATGATCGGGTAAGTCTGGCTCATGTCGGCAATGCGGTAGGTCGAGGCCACCAGTACGAAATACAGCACTTGGAGAACCACCGACGCGCCGATGAACGGCCAGCTCTCTCTTGCCGGCAGCACCAGAAGTGGGGTGGCGGCCAACGCGATCAACGAGGCGACGGAGGCGATCATGCAGGTGGTCAACAGCTTGTCGGCGCCGCCTTTGACCACGGCGTTCCAGGTGGCGTGGAGCGCGGCGCCCAAGAGGATGATGGCGAATACGCTGAGGCTCATCAGTTGCTCTGCGCGTGGTTGATCAGCGACATCAGCACGTGGTCCGCCCACACGCCGTTAATCTTGAGATAGGCCCGCGCTTGACCCTCGCGCTCAAACCCCAGCCGTTCCAGCAGGCGTGCACTGCGTGCATTTTCGGGGCGGTAGTTGGCCATGATTCGATGCAGTTTCATGGCATCGAACACATAGGCAATCGCAGCCTTCAGCGCTTCGTGCATCAGCCCCTGGCCCTGAGCCGATTCGTCCAGCGCGTAGCCCAGGTGGCAGGCTTGAAATGCACCGCGAACGATATTGGTGAAATTGCACGCGCCGATGATCTGACCGTCGCGCCGTATCAGCAGGTGCAGCGCTTCGCCGCTGGCGGTTTTCTCGGCCATGGTTTCGAGGCGTTGAGTGATGGCGTCGAGTGCAAAGAAGTCATCGTCGCGCGTGGGCTCCCAGGGTTGCAGGTAAGCGCGGTTTTGCAGCAGATAGGTGTGCAGGGCCTGAGCGTGAGACGGCTGGGCGGCTTGCAGTATCAGCCGTTCGGTGGCAATGCCGTGGGTGGGGAAGTGCGGGTTCACGTATCGCCTCCTTGTGGTTGGGGGCGAGTATGCCTGAGGGCTTTTGTTCAGGCATAAAAAAACGGCCTACCTTTCGGTAAGCCGTTTTTAGTACTTGGTGGCTACACAGGGACTTGAACCCCGGACCCCAGCATTATGAATGCTATGCTCTAACCAACTGAGCTATGTAGCCAAGTGGCGCGCATTATTCGCGTAGAACGGGAATGCGTCAAGCACTTTTATCGAAATTTTTTCTACGCTTTCAATTGTTTAACCGGAATCGTCAGTTCTGGCGACGAGTGGCTTGTCATTCGTCCGCCTGTCGGGCCGTGTGTGGGCGCAGGCTTTCAATTAAGCGATCAATCACGGTCGTGGTGATTTTCTGCAGATGCCATCCGGCGTTGATCGTGACGCTGCGAGAGGGCGCCGCAGTCGAGAACGGTAGCGCAAGCGCTGAGCATCAGGTGGGAGAGGCAGTCGGTAGGGAGTGGGGTGTTCGGGCGGTTGGTGAACGCGTCGCGGTGAATGAAAGGAGCAAAATTCGGTTGGGCAGATATCCCTGCCGCCCAACGATTACCCGCTAGAGGACCTTACGGTTGCGACGGGTTATGCGTGACGCGCTTGAGGTGTTCGCGCGCGCGTGACAAGCGCGAGCGAACGGTGCCGATGGGTATGTCCAACACGTCGGCGGTGTCCTGGTAGCTGCCGTCGGTCTCCAGTGAGGCGTACAACGTCTTGCGCATTTCTGTGGGCAGGTGGTCGATGGCGGTCAGGGTTTTCTCCAGTCGGCGGTTGATCTCGAACTGCCAATCCAGGTTCTTGGTTTCCTCCTGCCCATGCCACAGCGATTCATCGAATTCGCAGTGCACAGGCTTGGCGTACAGGCGGCGGAAGTGGTTGCGTACCAGGTTCTGAGCAATCCCGCACATCCAGGTACTGAGGCTCGCCTGACCACTGAAGCGCTCCCTGTTGCGCCAGGCTTCCAGGTAAGTCAGTTGCAGTATGTCGTCTGCATCTTCGGGGTTGAGTACGCGTTTATGAATAAAACGCCGGAGTTTTTTCTGTTGGTCGTCCGTCAGTTGGAGCATGAATTGAGGCGAGCTGCCAACCAGGTGCGCTAAAGCTTCAATTGGGATATTCACGTTTTTTTCCTCAGGGTAGACGCTATCGAAATAAGTTCGATGGAAACCCCTTTAGCACTGGGTGTGCCAAATGGAAAAGTCGCGTAAATGGCTGATTATTAAAGGTAAATATCTTGAAATGGAGAGGTATTGCGCAGTAGTTTGCAAAAAGCGCCGAGGCTTTGTGCCGGTCTTGTCAAACGTCTCGATAGTCGCGTTCTGATGGAACCGTATCGGCAGGCATTGCCACATAGGGACACACTCTTCCCGTCTTGGCATGCTTATGAAAGTCGAATCCCCTAAAGATGCGCCCTCTGCCCAGCGCCTGGATCAATCCGCCGTTGCGCCTGTTTCCACGCCCGCACCCGCGAAGGTTGATGAGCTTGCTTCGCTCTTCGACCAGGAAGTGATTGCCAACAACCGCGCTCAGCGCTCGGTGTCGATTCGCGTGCCCCCCACCGAACAGCTTGCGCAACTTTATGAGCAGTTGGGCCATCCTGCTCAGGAGTCCCTGGCGACTATTTCGCGGCGGTTCAGGCAGCAATTGCAGCAGCATCCCAGTGTCGACAAGCTGGTAGAGCTCGCCGAGGGCGACCCCGCACGTGCCTACGTGGTGCTCAAGCATCTGGAAGCCCAGGCGGACAATGATGTGCGCCCCACCGAAGCGGCCTTGGCGCGGGATGCTATTGGCATGCTGGCGGTGGGCTTTAAGGGGGAGATCCAGGCGGGCCTCAAATTCGCCACGGCGTTGATGGAGGCCGGTGGTGATCCGCAGGAGCGCCAGGCGCTGCGCGCGCTTTATTACGCCAGTGTGGCCACGCGCCAATCCCTGGCGACGATGATGCAGGCACTGTTGGGCGTATACGGCGGCGATACGTTTTCCGTCAGGCTCATCAGCATGCGCAAAGCCTTGGCTGACGACATCGCGGTCCTGGTTTCGTCAATGACCACGCCGCGATTGCGCACGTTGTTGCTGGCCCTGCAAAGCTGTGGGCAACTGAGCACCGTGTTGGCCGGTTGCCACGCGTTGATCCAGCGCCTGGGCATCGGCTACGACGCCGTCAGTCTTTTGCAGCGCCTGCTGGGGTATGCCGGCAGCGGCATCGATGCGGGCGAAATCCTGCGACTTGGGCATGATCTGGGCAGTGGCCCGAGCCCCCGGCAAGTGATTGTTCTCAACGCGCTTTACCCTCTGGTCCGGCAATTGCCTTTGGCCTTGTGGCCCGACAGTCGAACCCGCCAGGGCGCGCTGGACAGCTTTTTGGCCGTGATGGGGGAACTGGAGCGGATTGAGCGCGGCCCGATCAAGTTTGCCGGCGACCTGGGGGCGTCGGCGTGACTGCACTGTCAGCCATCAACGCTGTACTGCTCAAAATGGCACAACGTGCCGAAGTCCTGGGCGCAGTGGTGATCCTGGGCATCGTGTTTATTTTTATCGTGCCGTTGCCCACCTGGCTGGTGGACATTCTGATCGCACTCAACATTTGCATATCCTGTCTGTTGATCGTGCTCGCGCTGTATTTGCCAGGCCCCTTGGCGTTCTCGTCGTTCCCATCGATTTTGCTGCTGACCACCATGTTCCGTCTGGCGCTGTCGATCGCCACGACGCGCTTGATTCTGCTGGAACAGGACGCCGGCGACATTGTCGAGGCCTTCGGCAATTTCGTCGTGGGCGGCAATCTGGCGGTGGGGATGGTGATCTTTCTGATCCTGACCCTGGTCAACTTCCTGGTCATCACCAAGGGTTCGGAACGGGTCGCCGAGGTGGCGGCACGGTTCAGCCTGGATGCGATGCCGGGTAAACAGATGTCCATCGACAGTGACCTGCGTGCCGGGCTGATCGACGGCACGCAAGCGCGGGACAAACGTGAGCAATTGTCCCGCGAGAGCCAGTTGTTCGGTGCCATGGACGGTGCGATGAAATTCGTCAAGGGCGATGCCGTCGCCGGTTTGATCATCGTTGTGGTCAACCTGTTGGGTGGTTTCACCACGGGCATGTTTCAACACGACTTGAGCGCCGCCGAGTCGATACGGTTGTATTCGGTGCTGACCATCGGCGATGGCCTGATTGCACAGATTCCGGCGCTGCTGATCTCCCTGACCGCCGGCATGATCATCACCCGCGTGGCTCCGGATGGGCGCAAGGGGATCAGTAACATGGGCGCCGAAATTGCCCGGCAAATGACCAGCGAACCCAAGAGCTGGATGATTGCGTCGGTGGGGATGCTTGCGTTTGCAGCGGTGCCTGGCATGCCCACTCTGGTGTTTATCCTGATTTCGATGGTCACCGGCGGCCTGGGTTATTACTTGATGCGCCAGCGTCAACGACAAGAACAGCCGGCCGCCGAAGCCGCGGACGTCGTGCGCCCGGAGCAAAACGGTGATGAAGACTTGCGCGGGTTTGATCCGTCGCGACCTTACTTGCTGCAGTTTTCCCCGGTTCTGCGCGGAACCCCCGAGGTCACCGAGCTTATCCACGGGATACGCCAGGCCCGAAACACACTGGTGGCCAATATCGGTTTGACCTTGCCGCCGTTTGAAGTCGAACTGGATGACGCCCTGGCCGCCGATGAAATGCGCTTTTGTGTGCATGAAGTGCCGATGGTCAAGGCCTCGGTCGTCAACCATTTGGCCGTGGACCGCAAGGCGCTGACGGTTGAACCCGAGCACGCAATACCCGGCAAGGCCGACCGCGATGAACAGGATTGGGTGTGGTTGGCGCCTGATGATCCGCTGCTCGATGACCCGCAGCTGGAACGCTTCACCGCAACGAGCCTGATCATTGAGCGCATGAGGCAGGCGATGATGCTCAGCGGGCCGCAGTTCCTGGGGATCCAGGAGAGTAAATCGATCCTCAGTTGGCTTGAACACAACCAGCCGGAACTGGTGCAGGAACTGCAACGCATCATGCCGCTCTCGCGGTTTTCGGCGGTCCTGCAACGCCTGGCCAGCGAAGGCGTGCCGCTGCGTGCCGTGCGGCTGATTGTCGAGTCGCTGATCGAGTACGGCCAGCATGAGCGCGAGCCCGAAGCGCTGGCTGACTACGCGCGCATTGCCCTCAAGGCGCAGATTTTCCACCAGTACAGCGAGGAAGACGGCCTGCACGCCTGGCTGTTGTCGCCCCATACCGAAAACATCCTGCGCGAGGCGTTGCGTCAGACGCAGACCGGGGTTTTCTTTGCGCTTGATAACGAAAGCAGCGCCGCGTTGATCAACCTTCTCAACCAGGCCTTCACCTTACGCGCCAAAAGCAAAAGTGTGATGTTGGTGGCACAAGACCTGCGCAGCCCCTTGCGCACCCTGCTTCTGGAAGAGTTCAACCATGTGCCGGTGCTGTCCTTCGCCGAGTTGGGAAGCACCTCCAAGGTGAAAGTGCTGGGGCGTTTTGACCTGACCCAGGATGAGCTGGCGCGCGGTGCGCTGGCATGAATCGCCAGTCAGCTTCAACGCGTCGGAGCGCTCGATAATGTTTGAGTTACGGGTGCTCAATGGGCTGCGCCAGGGCGCCGCGTTGCCGCTTTTTGGCGAGCAGTGGAGCATCGGCGCTCACCCTGACGCTGACCTGATGCTGAACGATCCAGGCATCGCCGAGCAGCACGCGCGGTTGCGGCTGATCAACGCAAACTGGTCAGTGCAGGCCGAAGCCGGGCTGCTGCACGGTGATGAAGGGCAGGTGCTGGCCCAGATTGCGAGCCTGGCGCTGAATGTACCGTTTTCGGTCGGGGCTGTGCGGCTGTGTGTCACCTGGGCCGATCAGCCATGGCCCGAGGCGCCCGCCCCAGCGGCCCCGGCCCCGGCCCCTGAAGCGCCGCGGGCGCTGCAACTTTCGTCCATCTCGCACGCGCAGCAAAAGCGCCTGATCAGCGTGGCGCTGGTGGTTGCGATCATCGTCGTGGTGGTGGGCATCGCATCCACGGGTGAGCGTGAGGCCCAGGCCTCATTGATGCCTGCTGTGGTGGTCAAACACGAGTTGGCGACGCCGTTTGAGGTGCGCCAGCAGTTGCTGAAGATGCTCAATGAACGCGAATTGAGCCAACGGGTCAGCCTGCAAGTGATCAATGGCCAGGTCGCGCTCAACGGCGACGTGTCGCAGGACGATGTGGAGCTGGTGTCGCGCATGCTCAGCCGTTTTGTCGAGCTGTTCGACAGCGCGGTGCCGGTGATCAGCCGTGTGCGTGTCAGCGACGGCGCGCTGCCGTTCAAGATCGTGCAGATCGTCGGCGGCCCCAATGGCCATGTCGTCCTGGAAGAGGGCAGCCGGGTGTTTGTCGGCGATGAAGTGGACGGCCTGCGCCTGGTGCTGATCGACAACAGCAAAGTGGTGTTCGATGGCGCGCGGCGTTATGAGGTGCGCTGGTGAACGAAGAACTGAACGCACGTCTGGATGCCTGGCAGCAGCGCCAGGCCCAGGCGCTGGCCAACCTGATGCCGGTGACCCTGCGCGGTCGGGTTCAGCGCGTCAACGGCATGTTGTTGCAATGCCGGTTGCCGAGCGCGCGTATTGGCGACTTGTGCCAGGTCGAGAAATCTGCCGACGACTACATGCTGGCGGAAATCATCGGCTTCGATCAGCAGGATGCCGTGCTCAGTGCCTTGGGCAACCTTGAAGGGGTGCGCGTGGGCGCCAGTGTGCAGCGTCTGGGTGTCTCGCATCGAGTGCGCGTCAGTGATGCGTTGCTCGGCCAGGTGCTGGATGGGTTCGGCCGGCCGATTACGGGCGTTGGCCCCAATGCCTTCGCCGAGACCGACAGCCCGGATGCGAGCATGGTGCTGTGTGAGGCGCCGTTGCCGACCGAACGGCCGAGGATCCACCGGGCCCTGGCGACCGGGGTGCGCTCGATCGATGGTCTGTTGACGCTGGGCGAAGGCCAGCGCGTGGGCCTGTTTGCCGGTGCTGGCTGTGGCAAGACCACGTTGCTGGCGGAGATTGCCCGTAATGTCGAGTGCGATGTGATTGTGTTCGGCCTGATCGGTGAGCGCGGCAGGGAACTGCGCGAATTTCTCGACCATGAACTGGATGATCAGTTGCGCGCCAAGGCCGTGCTGGTGTGCGCGACATCCGACCGCTCAAGCATGGAGCGCGCCCGCGCAGCGTTCACCGCAACGGCGCTGGCTGAGGGCTATCGACGCCAAGGCAAGCGGGTGTTGCTGCTGATCGACTCCTTGACGCGTTTCGCCCGCGCGCAGCGAGAAATCGGCCTGGCCGCCGGCGAGCCCTTGGGGCGCGGGGGCTTGCCGCCTTCGGTGTACAGCTTGCTGCCGCGTTTGGTGGAACGCGCCGGGTTGACCCGCGACGGCGTCATCACCGCAATCTACACCGTGCTGATCGAACAGGACTCCATGAGTGACCCCGTGGCCGACGAGGTTCGCTCGCTGCTGGACGGCCATATTGTGCTGTCGCGCAAGCTGGCCGAGCGCGGTCACTACCCGGCGGTCGATGTGCTGGC
Organism: Pseudomonas sp. 14P_5.3_Bac1; assembly: GCF_025466135.1. Taxonomy (NCBI): domain Bacteria; kingdom Pseudomonadati; phylum Pseudomonadota; class Gammaproteobacteria; order Pseudomonadales; family Pseudomonadaceae; genus Pseudomonas; species Pseudomonas sp. 14P_5.3_Bac1. Next base: position 50,642 of record NZ_JANLOF010000082.1, read on the forward strand.
CAGCCTGTCGCGAATTCTGAGCAATGTCGCCACCCCTGAGCACATCCAGGCGGGGACCGGGCTGCGCCGTTTGTTGTCGGCGTATCAGCAGATCGAGCTGATGCTCAAGCTGGGTGAATACCAGGCCGGCAATGATGCCCTGACCGACCTGGCGGTGGACAGCCGTGCGGCGGTGGATGGCTTTTTGCGCCAGGACTTGCGTGAGCCTTCACCGATGGCGGCGACCCTGGATCAGCTGACGGAGCTGACCGCCTATGTTCCTTTCTGAATTGGAAACTCTGAGGCGTCTGCGCAAACACCGCGCGGACCGGGCCGAGCGCGCATTGGGTGAGGCTAAAAGGCATCAGCGTGCACTGCAGTTGCACGTTGAGCAGGCGCAGCAGCGCCTTGAGGACACTCGCCTGCAGGAGGCCGAGGAAGCGGCGCAGCTATTGAGCAAGCATCAAGGGCACGTGCTCTCGTTTCAGGAACTCAAGTCGTGGAATACCCAGGAGCGCTCATTGTCCGCCAGCACGCAGCGTGAAGAGGCGCAGTTACAGACGCTACAGGGGCAGCAGGAACAACAAGTGGTGCATATCGACAGCATGCAAAAGCAGGCCAGCCAGTATTTGCGCGAGGTCGAAAAACTCTCGGAATTATCCCAGTTACTGGTGCAGGAGCGTCATGAAACGATTGCCTGTGAGCAGGTCTGAGCGGCCGCGCATTCGCGAGCCCAGGGAAGACCGTGAGAGAGGCGTTGAGGCCGTGGTGCCGTGGGTTCAGGTGCAGGTATTCGCGCAACTGTTTGCCAAGGACGACGGCCAGGGCGGTTACGTTTCCAGCCTGCCTGCGCAACGTGTGGCGACGGATAAATTGATGATCGAGGCATTGGCGGGGCAGTTGGCGCTGCGCGTTCAAGGCGCCACGCAATGGCCGTTGCTGGCGGTGCTTTACCTGCCACGGCTGGGGCGAATCAACGCCAGTGTGCTGCGGCAGTCGGGCGCGTGGAACATCGAGTTGGACGCCGAAGAACCGCGCACGGCGCATTGGCTCGCCACGGTGCAAAAACGCTATCAGAACAGGCTGACCGAGGCGTTGGGCCAGCCTGTCGATATCCACATCAACAGCACGGGGTCCGCATGATCATGTTGGCGGTCGCACCGCCCCTGGTTGAGGCGGCAAGGGTTGCGGCGTTGCAGCGGCTGGGGCGCGGATTACGCATGCCGTTTCAGGTTGGTGATCAGCAGGGCGCGTTTGTGCTCGAGCCCGGCCGCGCGCCTGAAGGGCGAAGCCCGGTGTGTTTCGAGAGTGCCGTCGGTGTACTGGGGTTCTCGGAACCCGAGGCGATGTTCAGCCTGATGGGCGAATGCCCGGTCACGCTGGCAGAAGCCGGCAATGACTCAACGTCGTGGTTCTGGGAATTGTTCCAGCATCACCTCAGCCCCCAAGTGGTGGCGTTGTTCGGTTATCTGCGCTTGCTGCCTGCACCCAAAACGCCGGGCTTTGGTTGCCGCTTCACCGTGCTGTTGGGAGCCTCCAAGGTCGACGGTTACCTGTGGCTGGCCCCGCAGAGCTTGCTGGCGATGTGTGCGGCGGGCGCTTGGCGGTCGACGGCCAGCTCATTACCCGCATCGTTTCCCTTGGCAATCGCCGTGACCGTGGGCCGTTTTAGCTTGCCTGTCGGGCAGTTGCGCAGCGTGCGTGCGGGTGACGTGCTGATGGTTGAACACGCCTTTTTTGATGTGCAGGGCCGTGGCCACTTGCCGATCGGGCGTCGCCGTCTGCAAGGGCGTATTGACGATGAATCCGGGCCGTTGTGCCTGAACCTTATTGCGATTGAGGAAGCGTCCATGGACGAGAACTTTGTAATAGAAGAATACCCGGGGCCTGAACAGGATCAGCCGGTGGAGGATATCTTTGGCCGTGAGCCCTTTGATGAATTGAGTATGGCGCTGACGGTGCGCTGTGGTGTCCTGAGCCTGACCCTGGGCGAACTGCGCAATCTTGCTCCCGGAGCGGTGCTGGGCATTACCGGGTACGCCCCGGGCATGGCCGGCCTGTATTACGGCGAGCGGCCCATTGGTCAGGGGCAATTGGTGGAAGTGGATGGGCGACTCGGCTTGCAAGTGTCTCGCGTGGTGTTTTCGCGATGATATTCCAGGGCGTCGACCCGGTTGTCCTGGCGCTGTTTTTCGGTGCGTTGTCGTTGCTGCCGATGCTGCTGATCATCTGCACCGCGTTCTTGAAGATCGTCATTGTGCTGATGATTACCCGCAACGCTATCGGCGTGCAGCAGGTGCCCCCGAGCATGGCGATCAATGGCATCGCGTTGGCCGCTACGCTGTTTATCATGGCCCCCGTGGGTTACCAGGTCGCCGAAAACCTCAAGGGCGCGCCCCTGGACATGAGCACCGTGCAGACCCTTCAACAGACGGGGCTTGTGGCCATACAGCCGCTGCGCGCGTTTATGAAACGCAACACCGATCCGGATGTGTTGACCCACATGCACGAAAACACCGCGCGCATGTGGCCGCCTGAAATGGCGCAAAGCACCCAGCGCGATGACCTGATCCTGTTGGTCCCCTCCTTTGTGCTGTCGCAGTTGCAGGCCGGGTTCGAGATCGGCTTCCTCATCTACATTCCGTTCATCGTCATCGATTTGATTGTGTCCAACCTGCTGTTGGCGCTGGGGATGCAGATGGTCTCGCCCATGACCATTTCCCTGCCGCTCAAACTGCTGTTGTTCGTCATGGTCTCCGGATGGTCGCGATTGCTCGACAGCCTTTTCCTTTCCTACCTTTGAGTGCCCCATGGAACCGATCGTACTGTTCAAGCAGGGCATGCTGCTGGTGGTGGTGTTGTCGGCACCGCCGCTGATTGTGGCGGTGATCGTCGGCGTGCTGACGTCGTTGGTGCAAGCCCTGATGCAGATACAGGATCAGACCCTGCCCTTTGGCATCAAGCTGGTTGCGGTGGGCATCACGCTGATATTGACGGGGCGCTGGATTGGCGTGGAGCTGATTCAACTGATCAACCTGATGTTCGACATGATCGCTCGCTCGGCACTGAACTGAGGGCATGCACGTGCTGCTTTATCTTGAATATCTACCCAGCCTGCTGGTGGCCATGGCGCGTATCTATCCCTGCGCGATCCTGGTGCCGGCGTTCTGTTTCCAGCATCTGCGCGGGATGCCCCGGCATGTGATCGTAATGGTCATGGCGTTCATTCCGGCTCCCGGCATCCATGCGGTACTGGCGGGCCAGGACTATTCGGCGCTGATGATCATCGGGCTGATGCTAAAGGAGGTCACCCTGGGCATTTTGCTCGGGGTTTTGCTGGCCATGCCTTTCTGGATGTTCGAGTCGGTTGGCGCGCTGCTGGATAACCAGCGTGGCGCCCTGGCGGGTGGCCAGCTCAACCCGTCATTGGGGCCGGATGCAACGCCCGTGGGGCATCTGTTCAAACAGCTGGTGATTTACTTGCTGATCGCCGTCCTGGGCTTGAGCGTGCTTACCCAAGTGATCTGGGACAGTTACCTGCTATGGCCGGCCACCGCTTGGGTGCCGCTGCCGGCAGTCAATGGTTTCAGTATTTTCTTGGGCCTGGTCGGCGATACCTTTACCCACATGATGCTCTACGCTGCGCCGTTCATTGCGGTGCTGATGTTTCTGGAGTTCGGCATCGCGCTGTTGGGGGTCTACAGCCAGCAGTTGCAGGTGAGCACGCTGGCGCCGCCGGTCAAATGCCTGGCGGGTATCGGGATTCTGTTGCTGTACTTTGCGTTGCTGCAGGACCTGATCGTTGGGCGCTTGAATGTGCTTGGCGATCTTAAACACTCGCTCGGGCTGATGTTCCAGGTCTCGACGCCATGAGTGACTCCGGTGAAAAGAAGCACCCGGCCTCCGCCAAGAAACTGCGCGATCAACGCAAGAAAGGCCAGGTTTCCCAAAGCCAGGATGTCAGCAAGCTGCTGGCGTTGACGGCCATCAGCGAGGTGGCGTTGTTCACCGCCGAAACCAGTTTGCAGCGCTTTCAGCAACTGATGGTGTTGCCAATGTCGAGTATGGCTCAGCCGTTCACGCGGGCGCTGGAGACGGTGCTGTTTGAAGGGTTGATGATGTTTTTCACGTTCGCCCTGTTGATGGCCGGATTGGCCATTGCCGCGAAGCTGATCAGCAGTTGGATGCAGTTCGGGTTCCTGTTTGCTCCCGAGACCTTGAAGCTCGATTTCAATCGGCTCAACCCCCTCAAGCAGCTCAAACAGATGTTTTCTGCGCAATCGGTCATGAATCTGTTGATGAGCATCACCAAGGCAGTGCTACTGGGCGTGATTTTGTACGTGGTGATCAAGCCGTCTTTGGGCGCGCTGATTAACCTGGCCAGCAGTGACCTGCAAACGTACATCCTGGCGCTGATCGTTCTGTTCCGTCACTTGTTGCATGCCTGCCTGGGGCTTTTGCTGGTGCTGGCGCTGATCGACCTGGCGTTGCAAAAACACTTCTTCGCCAAGCGCATGCGCATGACCCAGGTCGAGGTCGTCAAAGAGTACAAAGACATGGAGGGTGACCCGCATGTGAAGGGTCAGCGCCGTTCGCTGGCCCAGCAGCTGGCCCAGGAGGAACCGAAGGTCAAGCTGCCCAAGCTGGAAGAGGCCGACATGCTGGTGGTCAACCCGACGCATTTTGCCGTGGCGCTGTATTACCGCCCGGGTGAGACGCCGCTGCCCATGCTGGTGTGCAAAGGCACGGACGACGCGGCGCGCGACTTGATCCAACAGGCCAAGGCCGCTGAGGTGCCGGTGATTCAGTGCGTGTGGCTGGCGCGCACGCTCTACACGAACAAACTGGGCGCGAGCATCCCCCGCGACACCCTGCAGGCCGTGGCGCTGATCTATCGCACATTGCGTGAGCTGGATGATGAGGCCAAGCGCGAAACCCTGGAGTTGCCGGCGCTGGAGGTGCGCTGATCAGCGCACCGAACCTCCGCGAAGCCAGGGCCAGGTGAGCCGCCGCGCTGCTCACCTGACGGCCCGACAACAGCCGGCGTTGATCGCGGAACACTCAGCGTTCCAGCGAAATTGTCTGGTAATCCGCGCGCTCTCCGGAAGGGCCGGGCTCGACGCGCATCTGCGGTGGCCACCAGATTACCAAGGTGTCTTTGGTCGATTGCGGGCGTGAGCAAGAGTCGCCTTTGCACGTGGGAGCGCAGCCGGCGATGAGCAGCACGGTGCCGATCAGGGTGATGCACAACAGGTGGCGTTTCATGGGGCGACCCTCTTCTGAGTGGGCGTGATCAAGGAAGGGCGGGGCACGCCGATGTGTTCATCCTTCACCACCGGGCGCATGGCGATAAATACCTCGGCTTCTTCACCCGGTTTGAGCCAGGCACGTGGCCATACCGTGACGGCCAGGGTCTGCGAATTGCTGCACTCCTTTTCGTCGATGCGCACGTTGCGCTTGATCTGATTGCGCACCACCACCACCGCCACATTGAACTGCGGGCCGGCATACCACTGGCTGCGCTCGGTGTTCATGGCCAGTAGATCGCGGGTGTTGCACAAGGTGTCCAGGCCCAATGGCATCGGTGCTGCCTTGAAGGCCAGGGGCACTTGCCCGGTCACCAGATTGGCCAGAGTGCTGGTGATGTCACTGCGCTTGATGACCGGCGGGTGTTCGGCGTAACGCCTGGCCAGGGGCTTGAGCGCGGCCTGCAACTCCACTTGATCTTCCTGCGGCAAATACCGTGAAGGGTCCGCCTGATCGCCGATGACGCGTGGCGTCAGGATGAACAAGCGTTCGCGGCGATTGTTCTGGCGTTCGCTGGAGGAAAACAGCGCCTTGCCCAGCAGCGGTATGTCGCCCAGCAAGGGAACCTTGTTGCGCTTGTCGGTGCTTTCGGTGACATGAAAACCACCGACCACCAGCGAGCGTTTTTCCGCCATCACCGCCTGGGTGCTGACATTGCCCCGGCGCACGTCGGGGCCGATGCGATCCGGGTTGGATTCATCGAAGTTGCCGTCCTCGATGTCCACCATGAGGTGCACCTGATGAGTGCCACGGGTGGTAATCACCCTGGGGATCACTTGCAGGCTGGTACCGACGGTAATCGGCAGGATCGTCGCCACCTCCGTGCCTGCGGTCAGGTACTGGGTGCGGTTGAAGTCAATCACCGAGGGCTGGTTTTCCAGGGTAAGCACCGAGGGGTTGGACACCATGGTTGCCAGGCCGCGCTGCTCCAGGGCGCGTATCTTGGCAAAGAAGCGGTCACGGTTTTCGATCGACAGCTGCGATGAACTCCCAGGCGCCATTCTCATGTCGCTGCTGAAATGGCTGTTGCCCCAGTTGACCCCGAATTCGCGCAGTTGGGATCGCTCTATGTCGAGGATGATTGCGTCGATCTCCACCATTTTGCGCGCCACATCGAGCTGGGTAATCAGCTCTCGGTACATGGCCTGCCGTTCCGGGAGGTCGTAGATCAGCACGGCGTTGTTGCGCACGTCGGCCTCTACGCGGATTTTGCCTGCCGACACCGGAGCGCGCGGGGTGAGCGTGGCGCCAGAGGCCAACTGGCCTGGGTCCGCTGTCTGGCCGAACATTTGCCCGAGCATGGGATTGCTCAACCGGGGAACGTTCGGCGTGATGGGCGAGGGCTGCGAGGAGGGGCGCGGGGAAAGCGTCGACAGGGATGACGTCGCCCGAGGCTCCAATAAGCCCCGCAGCATGCTGGCGACGCCAGGGACGACTATTTTTTCGCCGCGGTAATCGATCTGGCGATCTCCCGCGTTGGCGAATTTCAGGGGGTAGCTGAGTACGCTTTGTTTTTCGTCGGGTGACTTACGCTGGCTGCTGAATTGCTTGATCTGTTCGATGTAGCGCTTGGGGCCAGAGACCAGCACCACGCCGTCATCGGGCAGTTCGCCCCAGCCGAAACGACTGTCGAGCAAGCCGATATCGGTCAAGGCCCGTTTGAGGTCGGCGACGGTCTCGGAAGAAACCTCCAGGCGCGCGGACTCTTGCAGGTCCAGGGTGCTGATATAGAGGGTGTTGTTGTACAAGTACCATTGAAAGCGGTGTTCAACGCCCAGCCTGTCGAGTAACGACTGCGGGGTATTGGCGCGTATCTTGCCATTTACGATGCCCTCCAGCAGACCGTCGACTTGCAGTTGCGTGCCAAACGTTTGAGCAAAGTCCTCCAGCACATCCCGCAGGGGCTTATGCTCGGCTTCATAGGCGTAGGCGGTGTTTTTCCATTCGGAGGGGATGGCGGCGAGGGGGCTGTGCAGCGGCGCCAACAACAAGGGCAGCGCAAGCAAACAACGCCAGTGGGCGCGTTTTGCCAGAGCCGCGGGCGAGTTTAAACGCAAGCCGGTGTGCTTGTTGATCTTGCTATACATGACAGGTTCTCTGTTTCAGTGCGAAAGCGTCGTAATGAAGTGGGCCGGATTTGCGCCCAGCCGTTGTCAGGCGCGCGGTTGCGCCGCGCCAGGTGTCACGTTGGTTGAGAGGGACTTCAAGGGTTTGCAATCAAGTGGCAGGCATTGCACCCACCAGAGAGGGCGCGTGGCGCGAACCTGGGCAAGTGCTGACTTGCGGTTCGAGCCGCCGCCTGTTCTGTTCACGACCGCCCAAGCCAACAGTCAGCGTTTGCTGCCAGCCACTAAACGACATTGATGGCCGATTTAACCGTCTCGTGTTTGTAGCTGAGGTAGGTCGAACTCACGGCAAAGTTGTTAACCAGGGCGGACTTTTCCTCAATGAGTTGTTCGAAGAGCCGCGCGCTGTCTTCGCTTGCTTCGCTGTACGGAATGTCGGCGCTGATCTGGTCGAGGTTTTTTTCGGCTTGGGATTGCTGCCTGTAGAGACTGCTGAGTACGCGTGAGTCAGTATTCATGGCGTTATCTCCAGTGGGTGTGTATCCCTGTGTGGCGGCAGATTGCTCACCAGTTCCAACAACAGGCCTGTGTGGTTAAAAAGAACAGCATTTACCCAGCAAAGGTGTCACTTGATTTGGCCAAGGGTGGAATCGCCACCAGGTTGTCGAGGGCATGCGCCCAGTTGATATGAAACCCGCCATCTTCTGTCTCAAGCAGCAGCGACTGGGCGGCGATCCCGTCTTCGACTCGAAGCGTCCAGGGCACGCTGCTGTGAAGGTTGAGCCATAGCTCGACGTGTTCACGGTCCTGCGGGTTGCACACCAGGTGCGCCTCAACGGTGGGCAGTTGCGCCTCCAGCAGTTTGTTGAGCAGTGTCGTGAGGCGTTGAACGGGCACAGTCTCCTCCAGCAGGGTTTGAATGGCCGCGTTGATGACTGAGCTTGCGACCTGCTCCAAACTCGCCAGCATTGCCTGGCGCTCTGACTCCCAGCGGTGCAGCTGGGCATTGGCGCGTTGCCAGAACTCATCGCTGGCACGTTCGAGTATCTTTTCGCATTGGGCCTGGGCCTGGCTGATGCGCGTCTGCGCTTGAGTTTCTGCGTGTTCCAACAGCTGACGGGCCTGGGTGTAGTCAGACAGCATTTCCCTGGGGATCAGGGCCGTGGGCAGTGCGTGGGCGGGGGTGTTCAGCTCAATCGTGTGGGCGCAAAACATGGTCGGGTTTCTCGCGAGGGGCGGGCGGCGCGTCATCGACAGCGGTGGAGGTTGCGCGCCAGATCGTGGCTTTCCACAGGGTATCCAGCCGTCCGTGCGTGTCCGCCAGGCGAGGATGCTGCTCCAAGGCCAGCACCCTTGGGCGGGCAAAATTCAGGCGTAGCCGCTGCCAGACATTGGGAGCGACCCACGCGCGCAGGTAGTGCAATGGGTCGTCGACGTTCACCGGTGCTGAGCCCGTGGGCAGTGCCTTGGCCAGGCGCTGGCACCACAGCAGCTGCTCTTGATTCAACCGGCTGTCGTGGGGCGCGTTGTACACCTCATTCACCAGTGTCAGTGCGAGGTCGCGTTGTTGTGCGCTGCTCAACACCCATTGGAGGAGGGCTGGAGACGTGGGAGGGGCAAGCTCGGGCGCGATGCCGAACAGGCTGCTCACGCGGCGATGATAGGCGCGTGAAAGCGCTGCGGTTTCCACAAACCCCGTTTGCGTGAGCCAGTCGATGTGGGCGTTTTTCCATGGGAACGCCCACCATTTTACCCAGCTGAGGTCGTCACTCATGGGCGTGTGCCGGCGTGCTTTCGGGGGTGAGTGTGGAGACTTTCCTGCGGCGCCAGAACAGCCAGGCGATGCCTGCTGACAGAGCGATGATCAGCGGCGCAATCAGGCTGGCGCGCCAGAAACCAAGGTCTTGCTCGGGCACCAGAAAAGGGCCGAGGTAGGTCAGCTGTTGCTGCTCGGTGTAGGCGGTGGCCGGTACAAAAATGACGGTCAGTTTTGTCGTGTTGTCTATGGCCGAGGCCATGCCCGGGATGCTGCTGGCCACCAGTCTGCGCACGCGCGGATTGATATTGTCCGGGTCCAGCCGCGGGTCGTGCTTGATGAAGACCGAGGCGGAGGCTGGCTGTACCGGCTCGCCTGGCGCGACGCGCTCAGGCAGTACCACATGCACACGCGCGACGATCACACCGTCTATGTTGGACAAGGTCGATTCCAGCTCCTGGGACAGCGCGTAGATGTAGCGTGCGCGCTCTTCCAGCGGGGTGGAGATGACGCCTTCCTTGCGAAAGATATCCCCCAGCGTCGACCGGGCCGTTTTGGGCAGCCCCGCCGCGTCCAGGGTACGCACAGCTCGGCTGATGTCACTGGCCTTGACCCGAACAGCGACCCCGTCTTTGCCTGGCACCTTCTGGGCCCGGATTTGCTTGTCTGCCAGCTCCGCGATGACTTCGTTGGCTTCCTGCTCAGAAATATTGCGATGCAGCTCTACGCTGTCACCACAACCGGACAGCATCAACGCTAATGAAAACAAGAATGGGGCGGTTAGGCGGCGGTACATGCAGCTATCCCATGCTTGAAATTTTGTCGACGCCTTTCGCGACGGCGCCGATGACCTTGACGCGTGACATCACGTCGATATGCGCTTCGGCGAGCGACTGGGGGAACTCGTTCGCGTCCTTGGTCTTTTTGTTCAGGCTCGCGTCACGAAAGCCTTTGGATACGCGTCTGGATAAAGCGTCCGACGCTGTCGCGCTCCACGCCTGAGCGGTGGACGCCACCGCAGGCACGATGCCTTTCACGGGCGGCTCGGTCTGGCTGAGTTGGGCGTTGAAAAAGTTGATGTCAGACGCCCGGTTGATCGCGCCAGGCGCCTCGGCTTGAGAGAGGATGCTGCCGTTTTCCGGTTGCCCTGGGGTGGTGATGTACATGTGAACCTCCATCGAACGTATCGAGTGTTACGTGCCTCGTGACGATGAAAAACCTCCTCGACCGGGGCAGAGGAGGTCAGTCTGACTTACGCGAATCGCAAAGACTTAATGCGGCCCGCTTTCGCGGTAGTCAGTTCTTGTTCAGCAGTCTTCTTGGCCTCTTCGACGACTTTCCTTTCTTTATCTGCGTTGATTGCGTCCAGTTGCGCCTGGTTACCCGCGCTGGAACCACCAATACCTGAGATTGAGGACATAGATCACCTTCTTGATTTCAAATGAAGTCTGATAGCGAGTGTTAGCTACCGTCACGTGTTGAGTGGCTGTGAAGTCACCCACTTATAAGTGGTGGAAGGAAATAAAGCGTTCCAGTATTTATATGTTTAAAATTATTTCTAGTGCGATTTTTTTTTTGTGAAGTCATTGTTGTAATACTTAATTGTGCACATGCGCTAAAGTGCCCAGGCAGGTGCGAATGGCTAAGTTCTGCCGCAATGTGCCAGTTACACTGCTCGGTTATAAGTCGAGTTGTTTAATTCGGTGGTAGAGCGTGCGTTTGGCGACGCCTAATTCAATTGCGGTGATATCCACGCAATGATCATTGCGCCGCAACGACTCTTCAATCAGTGCTTTTTCGATTTGTTGCAGGCGTTCCTTCAGGCTCAGTTCGCCATCGTGCGGGTTGCTCATGGGCGTGGAGAATGGTGGCAGGCCCAGCACGAACCGCTTGGCGGACGAACGTAATTCGCGAATATTGCCCAGCCAGGCGTGGCACAGCAGTTGTTGCAACAGCGGGCCGGGAACCGTCGGAGCGGGGCATTTGAAGTGCTCGGCTTCTTCCCGGACCATCTTCATGAACAGCGGAATGATGCGTTCCCGCTGGTGCCGCAAGGCCGGAAGTTCGAGGCTGACGACATTCAGGCGAAAGTACAGGTCACGCCTGAAGGTGCCTGATTCGACCATGTGGTGCAGTGACTGCTGGGCCGAGGCAATGACGCGCATGTCCACCGGGATGAAGCGGGTTGAACCCAGCCGCTCAACGCCCCGCGACTCCAGCACCCGCAGCAGTTTGGCCTGCAGGCTCAATGGCATGCTGTCGACCTCATCGAGGTACAAGGTGCCCAGGTGAGCCGCCTCGACAAAGCCGGCCCGCGATTGCATGGCGCCGGTAAAGGCGCCACTGTTGACCCCGAACAATTGGCTCTCCGCGAGGCTTTCCGGGATAGCGGCGCAGTTCACGGCAATGAAGTTACCGCGCCGCCCCGACAAGCGATGGACCCGTTGGGCCAAGGTGTCTTTCCCTGTGCCGGTTTCCCCTAATAGCAGAATGTCGATATTGAGTGACGCTGTGCTGTTAAGGGTGTTTTCAATACCTGAGGTGTCACTGATTGAGATGTCTGTTTCAACTTCCCTATGGTAGGCATCCGACATCAAGTAAGTGCTCCATTATCACTGTGCATCATTCAGGCAACGGTCGACAGGCAAAGGCCAGCAGGTCGCAAATTATAGTTTTTTTATTGTTGTTCTGAAGTAGGAACTTACGCGCAAGGCGTAGGAGAAATGAGATAGGTTTGGGGGTTATTTTGCTTGGGGGCGTAGTCAGTAAAATATTAAGGGTTAATAGGAGGAATCTTAAGTTTCGGAATGTTCGGATGAACGTCCATAAGTAGTCGCCCACAAAAAAGCCGATGCAGTGCATCGGCTTTTTGTTTGCGGCAATGACCGCAAGGTTTACTTATACGTTGAAACGGAAGTGCATGACGTCGCCATCTTTGACGATGTATTCCTTGCCTTCAAGGCGCCACTTACCGGCTTCCTTGGTGCCGGCTTCACCCTTGTACTGGATGAAGTCGTTGTAGGCGATGACTTCGGCGCGGATAAAGCCTTTTTCGAAGTCGGTGTGGATTACGCCGGCAGCCTGTGGCGCGGTGGCGCCGACTTTGACGGTCCAGGCGCGGACTTCTTCGACACCGGCGGTGAAGTAAGTCTGCAGGTGCAGCATTTCGTAGCCGGCGCGGATCACACGGTTCAAGCCAGGCTCTTCCAGGCCCAGCGCCTCGAGGAACATGTCTTTTTCTTCGCCGTCATCCAGCTCGGCAATTTCGGCTTCGATCTTGTTGCACACCGGCACCACGATCGCGCCTTCTTCCTCGGCGATGGCCTTGACCACGTCGAGCAACGGGTTGTTCTCAAAGCCGTCTTCAGCGACGTTGGCGATGTACATCACCGGCTTGGTGGTCAGCAGGTGGAAGCCTTTGATCACTGCTTTTTCATCGGCATTCATGCTCTTCATCAGGCTGCGCGCTGGCTTGCCCAGGGTGAAGTGAGCGATCAATTGCTCCAGCAGGCCTTTCTGGACCACGGCATCCTTGTCGCCGCCCTTGGCGTTACGCGCGACTTTCTGCAGTTGTTTCTCGCAGCTGTCGAGGTCGGCGAAGATCAGTTCCAGGTCGATGATCTCGATGTCGCGCTTCGGGTCGACGCTGTTGGAGACGTGAATCACGTTCTCGTCTTCAAAGCAGCGGACCACGTGGGCGATGGCATCGGTTTCACGGATGTTGGCCAGGAACTTGTTGCCCAGGCCTTCACCTTTCGACGCGCCGGCCACCAGGCCTGCGATGTCGACGAATTCCATGGTGGTCGGCAGGATGCGCTTTGGATTGACGATAGCCGCCAGCTCCTGCAAGCGCGGGTCCGGCATGGCCACGATACCGCTGTTGGGTTCGATGGTGCAGAAGGGGAAGTTCTCCGCCGCAATACCGGACTTGGTCAAGGCGTTGAACAGGGTGGATTTGCCGACGTTGGGCAGGCCGACGATGCCGCAATTGAATCCCATGGTGTTTCCCCTCGGTAAGAGTCAGGCCTTCTGGCTGTGCAGGTTTTTCATCGCACGGTTCCATTCACCGGCGAAGATATCCGGCAGCACGCCGAGGGCAAAGTCGATGCTGGCATCGAGTTTTTCCTGTTCGGCGCGTCGCGCACGACCCAGGACGAAATTTGAAACCATACTGGCAACGCCTGGGTGGCCAATGCCGAGCCGCAGACGGTAAAAATTATTCTGATTGCCCAGCTGCGCGATGATGTCGCGCAGGCCATTGTGCCCGCCATGCCCGCCGCCCAACTTGAGTTTGGCAACGCCGGGTGGCAGGTCCAGTTCGTCATGGGCCACCAGGATTTCTTCGGGTTTGATCCGGAAGAAGCCCGCAAGCGCCGCGACGGCTTGGCCGCTGCGGTTCATGTAGGTGGTGGGAATCAGCAGACGAACATCCTGACCTTGATGCGAAAAGCGTCCGGTCAGGCCAAAATATTTGCGATCGGCCACAAGGTTTACGCCTTGGGCGTGGGCGATACGCTCAACAAAAAGGGCCCCCGCGTTATGCCGGGTCTGTTCGTATTCGGCGCCTGGATTTCCCAGGCCAACGATCAGTTTAATGGCAGTCACGACAGGGGCCCTTCCTTTGGAGTTGTGGATAACATCGCCGCAACCTGCGTGCGGCGAAAGTGGACGACAAGAGATCATTTACTCAAGAGTAAACGCCGCGTTATCGCCCGCTTTCTCGCTACGTTTCGGTCCGCGATGTTTCCTCAAGCTCCGGCAATACAGAGTGAATTACTCTGCAGCGCCTTCTTCTTCAGCTTCTGGAGCAACGCGTGGAGCGTGAACGTTGGCAACAGCTTTGTCATCACCGTGAGCCAGTGCGACAAATTCAACGCCTTTAGGGGCCTTGAGGTCGGACAGGTGAACGATGGCGCCGATTTCCAGAGCCGACAGGTCGACTTCGATGAACTCAGGCAGGTCTTTCGGCAGGCAGGTCACTTCGATTTCGTTCAGGACGTGCGAGATCTCGCCGCCTTTCTTGACCGGAGCTTCTTCGCCAACGAAGTGCACTGGAACGATAGCGGTCAGTTTCTGACCGGCTACAACGCGTACAAAGTCAGCGTGCAGCACGTGGCCTTTGGCCGGGTGACGTTGCAGAGCTTTGATGATCACGTTTTGCTTGGTGCCGCCAACGTTCAGTTCGATAACGTGGCTGTAAGCAGCATCGTTTTCGAGCAGTTTGGCGATTTCTTTAGCCAGCATGCTGATGGATTCAGGGGCTTTTTCGCCACCGTAAACTACAGCTGGAACCAGGCTTGCGAGACGACGCAGGCGGCGGCTCGCACCTTTCCCCAGGTCGGAACGCAGTTCAGCATTCAAAGTAAAATCGTTCATGTTGTATCTCCAAAATAACCACATTCGCCCCAGCGTTTGCGACCAGCGCTAAAGGCGATATGGGCAAAAAAGCCCCGCCCCAACAGTATGCTGGGGCGGGGCGCTTTTCGTCAGGTTGAGGTCGCTAAGGTGTGAACCTTAACGGAACATCGCGCTGATCGATTCTTCGTTGCTGATGCGGCGAACCGCCTCGGCAACTACCGGTGCGATATCCAGTTGACGGATACGCGAACAGGCTTGAGCTGCTGCGGACAACGGGATGGTGTTAGTCACCACCAGTTCGTCCAGCATGGAGTTCTCGATGTTCTCGATCGCTCGGCCCGACAGCACAGGGTGTGTGCAGTAGGCGAAGACTTTTGCGGCACCGTGCTCTTTCAGGGCTTTCGCCGCGTGGCACAGTGTGCCGGCGGTGTCGACCATGTCATCAACCAGAATACAGGTACGCCCTTCGACATCACCGATGATATGCATCACTTCAGAGTGATTGGCTTTCTCACGGCGTTTGTCGATGATCCCGAGGTCAACGCCCAGGGATTTGGCAACGGCCCGTGCACGCACGACGCCACCAATGTCCGGGGACACGATCATCAGGTTTTCAAAGCGCTGGTCTTCGATGTCATCCACCAATACTGGGGAGCCGTAGATGTTATCTACCGGGATATCGAAGAACCCCTGAATTTGGTCAGCGTGCAGGTCAACCGTGAGAACACGGTCGATGCCTACCACGGTCAGCATGTCAGCAACGACTTTCGCGCTGATAGCCACACGTGCGGAACGCGGACGGCGATCCTGACGGGCATAACCAAAGTAAGGGATTACAGCTGTGATTCGAGTCGCTGAGGAGCGGCGGAAGGCATCAGCCATCACGACGAGTTCCATCAGGTTATCGTTGGTCGGAGCGCAGGTCGGCTGAATAATGAAGACATCTTTACCGCGGACGTTTTCATTGATCTCGGCTGTAATTTCGCCGTCGGAGAACTTACCGACAGAGATGTCACCGAGAGGGATATGCAGCTGACGTACGACACGTCGAGCCAGATCGGGGTTGGCGTTCCCCGTAAAGACCATCATCTTGGACACGCGCAGTACCTAGAGGCTGAGGGTAACCTGGATGAGTATTAGAAAATGGCAGGGGCGGCTGGATTCGAACCAACGCATGGCAGGATCAAAACCTGCTGCCTTACCGCTTGGCGACGCCCCTGTATCTGTTGCAACGAGTACCCAGTACTCGGTTCCTTTAGAGCAGACTTTGCAGCTTGCGATGCAACATCGAAACGTTGCTTCCCTTTGCTACAAACCCTGTAAGGGTCTCTGTAAGAAGGGCCGAGACTTTATCAGCTTCAGCTTTGCTTGGGAAGCCCCCAAACACACAACTTCCAGTTCCGGTTAATTTTGCTTCGGTAAATTTACCTAACAAATTCAAAGCGTTACGTACCTCTGGATAACGCCTTGCTACAACCGGTAAGCAGTCATTTCGACTGTTTCCCTTGGGAACGGGGCGCACTTTAATGGGAGGAGAGTTACGTGTCAACAGTGGATCTGAAAAAATTTCTGCTGTACTTACAGATACTTGCGGAACAAGCACGACATACCACGGCTCTTCGGGGTATTCCGGGGTGAGTTTCTCACCCACGCCCTCGGCAAAAGCGGCGTGCCCACGCACGAAAACCGGGACGTCAGCGCCCAGCGTCAGGCCCAGCGTAGCCAGGCGATCGTGGTCCCAACCCAGTTGCCACAAGTGATTGAGGCCGAGCAACGTCGTCGCGGCATTTGAGCTGCCACCACCAATGCCGCCACCCATAGGCAAAATTTTATCGATCCAGATGTCGATGCCCAGGGTGCAACCGGATTGTTCCTGAAGTTTTTTCGCGGCCTTCACAATCAGGTTGCTGTCGTGGGGCACGCCTTCGAATTCGGTGTGCAACTGAATCACGCCATCATCGCGTACGGCGAAGGTCAGTTCGTCGCCGTAGTCCAGAAATTGAAACAGCGTCTGCAGCTCGTGGTAGCCGTCTTCACGGCGACCCAGAATGTGCAGCATCAAATTGAGTTTGGCGGGGGAGGGCAGCGTCAGCGTTGTAACAGTCACGTTTATTGCCCCAGCTTGCGCGGTTGCCAGTCCTTGATCACCAGCGTGACATCAAGGTCGGTGCCATGCAGCTTAATGCGCTCGGGCAGCCAGTAACCGCTTTGTTGCACGTAGCTGAGGTACTCCACCTGCCAGCCATCCTGTTCCAGCGTGGCCAGCCGACTGTCGCCATTGAGGCTCAGGCGACTTTTGCTGTCCGGCGCGGGCAAACCGCGAACCCACCACACCAGGTGCGAAACGGGCAGCTTCCAGCCCATTTGCTGCTCCAGCAATTCTTCCGGCGACGCCGCTTCATAGCGTCCCTGGTTGGCCACTTCCAGGCTGACTTGCCCCGGGCGTCCCGTCAGGCGAGCTGCGCCGCGGCCAAGTGGGCCGGACAGGCGAATGTCGTAATAGTCCTGGCGCTGCAGCCAGAACAACGTGCCGCTGCCGGAATCTTTTGGCGCGCGAACCCCGACCTTGCCTTCGATCTGCCAGCCATCAATGCTGCTGAGCTGATCCTTGTGTTGTTTCCATTGCGCCGGGTTGCCCTGGCCTTCAACGGATTCGCGGGCGCCGAAACCCGCGCAACCGGCGAGCAGGGCGATGAAGCTGAAAACAATGACGTGGCGCAAGAACATAAGCTTAAAGGGTCTCGGATCCGGTCAGGCGCTTGATGGTGCCGCGCAGGATAGGGCTTTCGGGTTGTTCCTTGAGGAATTTTTCCCAGATTTGTCGCGCTTCGCGCTGCTTGCCATTGGCCCACAGCACTTCGCCAAGGTGGGCGGCCACTTCCTGGTCGGGGAAGCGTTCCAGTGCCTGGCGCAGCAAACGTTCGGCTTCGTCCAGGTTGCCCAGGCGGTAATTGACCCAGCCCAGGCTGTCGAGCACGGCCGGGTCTTCCGGATTTAGCTTGTGGGCTTGCTCGATCAGCACCTTGGCTTCGGCGTAGCGCGTCGTACGGTCGGACAAGGTGTAACCCAGGGCGTTCAGCGCCATGGCGTTGTCCGGGTCACGCTTGATGATCAGGCGCAGGTCTTTTTCCATCTGCGCCAGGTCATTGCGTTTTTCCGCCTGCATGGCGCGGGTGTACAGCAGATTCAAATCGTCGGGGTATTGCAGCAAGGCTTGTTGCAGCAATTTCCAGGCGCGTTCGCCCTGCTTGTTGGCCGATAAGGTTTCGGCCTGGATCAGGTACAGCTGGATCGCGTAGTCCGGTTCGGCATCGCGCGCTGCGGCCAGGCGTTTTTCCGCCTCGTCGGTGCGGCCGTTGCTCATCAGGATGTCAGCCTGGCGCAATTGGGCCGGCAGGTAGTCGTTGCCAGGGCCGACCTGAGCGTACTCAAGCAGCGCCGCCTGCGGGTCGTTGCGCTCTTCAGCGATACGGCCGAGGTTCAGGTGCGCCGAGTCCACATGGCTTTCGCGTTGGATCAGCTCTTCCAGATAGCCCTTGGCCTCGTCCCAGGCCTTGGCTTCCAGGCATACCAGGGCCAGGGAGTAGCGCAATTCATCGTCGTCCGGGTATTGCTGGACCAGATTGGCGAACTGCACCTTGGCGTCGTCCATACGGTCCTGCTCAACCAGCGTGCGCGCATAGGTCAGGCGCAGGCGCTTGTCGTCCGGATACTTCTTGATGCTCTTTTCCAGCAGAGGAATCGCTTCCTTGCCGCGATTGAGGTTCTGCAGCAGGCGCGCACGCAGCAAAATCGGTGCGATCTCGCCGTCTTCCGGCGGGTTCTGCTCCAGCAGCTTGAGTGCGGCGTCGGCTTCATCATCCTGTTGCAGCAGTAACGCCTTGCCGAAAATCAGTTGGCTGTTCTTTGGGTGTTTTTGCAGCAGGCGGTCGAAACTCTTCATCAGGCCATTGCGCGTGTCCTGGTCGGTGTCGGCAGCCGACAGCGCGAGGAAGTCGAAATGCGTGTCGCCCTTGCCCAGCAGGACTTTCTCCATATAGACCATGGAGTCGTCATAGCGCCCCGCGCGCGCCAGTTGAATGGCCGCGGCCCGCTGCGCTTCCAGGTCGTCCGGTGCGTTTCTCGCCCAGATCAGCGAGGTGTCCAGCGCAGCCTGGTCAGCGCCCAGGTATTCGGCGATGCGAAACGCGCGCTCCGAAATGCCCGGATCCTGGGTGTTGATGGCCTGGGTCACGTAGTTATCCAGGGCAATATCGAAACGATTGCGCTGGCCGGCGAGTTCCGCGGTCAGCAGGCTGTAGATCGTTTCTTCATTGAACGAGGAATAAACCTTGGGCTTTTCAGGGGCGGGGGTGCTGTCTTCAACCGGCGGCGTACCGTCCGGCGACACGGGTGCCAAGGCCTGGCAGCCGCTGAGGAAGACAAAAGCAAGGAGCAACGCGGAAGATCTATTCATATAGGAAGAGGACGACTAACCTGCGGTCGGATCATCATGACACAAGCCTTCGGCCAAACATAACCGAGTCTCAGTTGGCGCCTTTATAGGCATAAGCTACTAGGACAATAGACGACGGTGGTTGTTCTGGATCTTTCGAAGTAGGACAATTGTCGGCTTCCCGACATCATCAGCGATATTGAATGGCCTTCCTCGCACTCGGTATTAACCACAAGACTGCTTCCGTAGACGTGCGCGAGCGCGTGGCGTTTACGCCAGAGCAGTTGGTTGAGGCCTTGCAGCAGCTCTGCCGGCTCACCGACAGCCGCGAAGCTGCGATCCTTTCGACCTGCAATCGCAGTGAGCTTTATATAGAGCAGGAACATCTTTCAGCGGATGGGGTGCTGCGCTGGCTGGCCGATTATCACCATTTAAGCCTCGATGACCTGCGCGCCAGTGCGTATGTGCACGAAGAGGATGCGGCAGTTCGTCACATGATGCGCGTCGCCTCAGGGCTCGACTCGCTGGTGTTGGGCGAACCGCAGATCCTTGGCCAGATGAAATCCGCCTATGCCGTGGCCCGCGAGGCCGGCACCGTGGGGCCACTGCTGGGGCGGCTGTTCCAGGCCACTTTCAACTCGGCCAAGCAGGTGCGCACCGACACTGCCATCGGTGAAAACCCGGTGTCCGTAGCGTTTGCCGCCGTCAGCCTGGCCAAACAGATTTTCAGCGACTTGCAGCGCAGCCAGGCCTTGCTGATCGGCGCCGGTGAAACCATCACTCTGGTGGCGCGCCATCTGCACGACCTGGGTGTGAAGCGCATTGTGGTCGCCAACCGAACCCTGGAACGCGCGAGCATTCTTGCCGAGCAGTTTGGCGCCCACGCCGTGCTGCTGTCGGATATCCCGGCTGAACTGGTGCGCAGCGATATCGTCATCAGCTCCACCGCCAGCCAGTTGCCGATTCTTGGCAAAGGCGCGGTCGAGAGCGCGCTGAAGCTGCGCAAGCACAAACCGATCTTCATGGTGGATATCGCTGTTCCCCGCGACATCGAGCCAGAAGTCGGCGAGTTGGACGACGTTTACCTCTACAGCGTCGACGATCTGCACGAAGTGGTTGCCGAAAACCTCAAGAGTCGCCAGGGCGCCGCCCAGGCCGCCGAGGAAATGGTCAGCACCGGCGCCGAAGACTTCATGGTGCGCCTGCGCGAACTGGCGGCGGTCGACGTGCTCAAGGCGTATCGTCAGCAGGGCGAACGCCTGCGTGACGAGGAATTGATCAAGGCCCAGCGTCTGCTGGCCAACGGCAGCAGCGCCGAAGAGGTGCTGATGCAACTGGCGCGTGGCCTGACCAACAAGTTGCTTCACGCCCCCAGCGTTCAGTTGAAAAAGCTTACCGCCGAAGGCCGCCTTGATGCGCTGGCCATGGCCCAGGAACTCTTTGCCCTCGGTGAGGGCGCGTCAGATAGCTCTTCGGATAAAAAACCGCAATGAAAGCGTCACTGCTCAATAAACTGGACGTGCTCCAGGACCGTTTCGAAGAACTGACCGCCTTGCTCGGCGATGGCGAGGTCATCTCCGATCAGGCCAAGTTCCGCGCCTATTCCAAGGAATACGCCGAAGTTGAGCCGATTGTGGTCACCTACAAACACCTGATGAAAGTGCAGGCCGACCTCGAAGGCGCCCAGGCGCTGCTCAAGGACAGCGACCCGGACATGCGCGAAATGGCCGTGGAAGAAGTTCGCGAGGCCAAGGAAAAACTGGCTGAGCTGGAAGGCGACCTGCAGCGCATGCTGCTGCCCAAAGACCCCAACGACGGGCGCAACGTGTTCCTCGAAATCCGTGCCGGCACCGGTGGCGACGAGGCGGCGATCTTCTCTGGCGACCTGTTCCGCATGTACTCGCGCTACGCTGAGCGTCGTGGTTGGCGCGTCGAGATTCTGTCCGAGAACGAAGGCGAACACGGCGGCTATAAAGAAGTTATCGCGCGGGTTGAAGGCGATAACGTCTACGGCAAACTGAAATTCGAATCCGGGGCACACCGTGTGCAGCGGGTGCCGGCGACAGAATCCCAAGGCCGTATCCACACCTCGGCGTGCACCGTGGCCGTGTTGCCAGAGCCCGACGAGCAGGAAGCCATCGAGATCAATCCGGCGGACTTGCGTGTCGACACCTACCGCTCATCGGGCGCCGGTGGTCAGCACGTCAACAAGACCGACTCGGCGATCCGCATCACGCACTTGCCGTCGGGCATCGTGGTGGAGTGCCAGGAAGAACGTTCCCAGCACAAGAACCGTGCGCGGGCCATGTCCTGGCTGTCGGCCAAGCTCAACGACCAGCAGACCAGCGCCGCCGCTAACGCGATTGCCAGCGAGCGCAAGTTGCTGGTGGGTTCGGGCGACCGCTCCGAGCGCATCCGTACCTACAACTTTGCCCAGGGCCGGGTCACCGACCACCGGGTCAACCTCACGCTTTACTCCCTCGACGAGATTCTTGCTGGCGGTGTGGATGCAGTGATCGAACCGTTGCTCGCCGAATACCAGGCCGACCAATTGGCGGCGATAGGTGAATAAATGACCATCATTGCCAGCCTGCTGCGCGCCGCAGACCTGCCCGACTCGCCCACTGCGCGTCTGGATGTGGAGTTGTTGCTGGCTGCGGCCTTGGGTAAATCGCGCAGCTACCTGCACACCTGGCCGGAAAAAATCGTCAGCAGCGAACATGCGCTGACCTTTGCCGACTATTTGCAACGTCGTCGTGGCGGTGAGCCGGTGGCGTATATCCTCGGCCAGCAAGGCTTCTGGAAGCTGGACCTGGAGGTCGCGCCTCACACGCTGATCCCGCGTCCGGAAACCGAGCTATTGGTGGAAGCCGCGCTGGAACTGTTGCCCGCCACGCCTGCCAAGGTTCTGGACCTGGGCACCGGCAGCGGCGCCATCGCCCTGGCCCTGGCCAGCGAACGTCCGGCCTGGCAGGTCACGGCGGTTGACCGCGTGCTCGAAGCCGTGGCCCTGGCTGAACGCAATCGCCAGCGCCTGCACCTGAAAAACGCCACAGTGTTGAACAGTCATTGGTTCAGCGCCCTGCAAGATCAAACCTTCGACCTGATCATCAGCAACCCGCCGTACATTGCCGATAACGATCCCCATCTGGTGGCCGGCGACGTGCGTTTTGAACCGGCCAGCGCGCTGGTGGCGGGGCATGATGGCCTGGATGACTTGCGGTTGATCATCGCCGAATCTCCAGCCCACTTGAATGCGGCTGGCTGGCTGTTACTCGAACATGGCTACGATCAGGCGGCGGCCGTGCGTGACCTGCTGCTTGGCGCAGGCTTTGAAGAGGTGCACAGCCGCCTTGACCTCGGTGACCACGAACGCATCACCCTGGGGCGCCGGCCGTGCTGACCGACCAGGAGCTGTTGCGCTATAGCCGACAGATTCTGTTGCAACATGTCGACATCGACGGCCAATTGCGCCTGAAAAACGCCCGCGCGTTGATCATTGGCCTGGGCGGGCTGGGCGCGCCGGTGGCGCTGTACCTGGCGGCAGCCGGTGTAGGCGAGCTGCACCTGGCGGACTTTGACACTGTCGACCTGACCAATCTGCAACGTCAGATCATCCACGACACCGAGAGTGTCGGACAGACCAAGGTCGATTCGGCCCTGCGTCGTCTCGCGGCGATCAACCCTGAAGTCAAACTGCTTGCTCACCGCGCAGCGCTGGATGCCGATTCACTGGCCGCGGCGGTAGCGGCGGTGGACGTGGTGCTCGATTGCAGCGACAACTTCTCCACCCGTGAAGCGGTGAACGCGGCCTGTGTTGCCGCCGCCAAGCCGTTGATCAGCGGCGCGGCGATTCGCCTGGAAGGGCAATTGTCGGTGTTCGACCCGCGTCGCGCCGACAGCCCGTGTTACCACTGTTTATATGGGCACGGCAGCGACACCGAACTGACCTGCAGCGAAGCCGGCGTCGTCGGTCCGTTGGTTGGCGTGGTCGGCAGCCTGCAAGCACTGGAAGCCATGAAATTGCTGGCCGGTTTCGGTGAGCCGCTGGTGGGCCGCTTGTTGCTGATTGATGCGTTGACCACACGTTTTCGCGAACTGCGCGTCAAGCGCGACCCCGGTTGCAGCGTGTGCGGGACGCAGCATGGTTAAGAGCGCGCCCATCGGTGTGTTCGATTCCGGCATCGGCGGCTTGACCGTGCTGGACGAAATTCAGCAGTTATTGCCCCATGAGTCGCTGCTGTACGTGGCTGATTGCGGGCATATCCCCTACGGCGAGAAAACCCCGGCATTCATTCTTGAGCGCTCCCGGCGTGTCGCCGAATTTTTCCGCGAGCAAGGCGCCAAGGCGTTTGTGATTGCCTGCAACACGGCGACCGTCGCCGCCGTCGCCGATTTGCGCCAGGACTATCCCGACTGGCCCCTGGTAGGCATGGAGCCCGCCGTCAAACCCGCCGCCGCCGCCACTCGCAGCGGCGTGGTGGGTGTTCTCGCCACCACTGGCACCCTGCAAAGCGCCAAGTTCGCCGCTTTGCTCGATCGCTTCGCCACCGACGTGCGTGTGATCACCCAGCCATGCCCGGGCCTGGTGGAGTTGATTGAAAGCGGCGACCTCGACAGCCCCGAACTGCGCCAGATGTTGCGCGGCTATGTCGAACCGCTGCTCAGCGCCGGCTGCGACACGATCATTCTGGGCTGCACCCACTATCCCTTCCTCAAGCCGCTTCTGGCGCAGATGCTTGCCCCGAGCATCATCCTGATCGATACCGGCGCTGCCGTGGCACGCCAGCTCAAGCGTTTGCTGGGCGAGCGTGACCTGCTGGCCAGCGGCAACCCTGAGCCGGCCCGGTTCTGGACGAGCGGTAACGTCGATCATTTAAGAAATATCCTACCTACACTATGGAAACATTCCGGAGTTGTGCGAAGCTTCGACGCGTGAAAAATTCGTGAAATACCGGGGTTAGACGCTGAACTTCTGGCTATGCGCGCGCTTCTATAGCGAGTTAGCTTGTACCAAACCATACAACTTCGTTCTCAAGGACTGTTTCTTATGAAGCGCTTGTTCTGTTTGGCTGCGATTGCGGCCGCCGTGGTAGGACACTCTGTTTCGGCCCAGGCCGCTGGCCTGGAATTTGGTGTGGGGAGCACCAGCGATTCGACCATGACCTATCGGTTGGGGCTGACATCGGATTGGGATAAAAGCTGGTGGCAGAGCGATACCGGCCGGTTGACCGGCTACTGGAGCGGCGCGTACACCTACTGGGAAGGCGACAAACGTGCGGGCGCCAGCAGCCTGTCGTTCTCGCCGGTATTTGTGTATGAGTTTGCCGGGGCATCGGTAAAACCTTACATCGAGGCCGGCATCGGCGTGGCCGCGTTCTCGCGCACACGCCTGGAAGACAACAACATCGGCCAGTCCTTCCAGTTCGAAGACCGCCTGGGCTTTGGTTTGCGTTTTACCGGTGGGCATGAGGTGGGCATTCGTGCCACGCACTATTCCAACGCGGGCATCAGCAGCAATAACGATGGGGTAGAGAGCTACTCGTTGCACTACACCTTGCCGTTGTAAATCATCAGGCACCTGCTGAGTAATGTGGGAGCTGGCTTGCCTGCGATGCAGACACCTCGGTCTATCAGTTACACCGAAGTGATGCTATCGCAGGCAAGCCAGCTCGCACATTTTGATTTTCATCTACCTCAGGATCAGCGATACGCCGTCGCAATCCCTTCACGCTCGGTGAGGCATTCCGGTGCACCCATCTCGAACTCCCGGCAGATCAGCGGCCGTCGCTCGTAAATCGTGCACATCATCGTGTCCCGGTCCAGCGCCGCACACCAGCCATCATCCAGACGCAGCATCACTTCGCCGCCCCAATCGTCCGTATCGATATAGCGCTCCGGCACGCCGGTGTCGGTGATCAGCATCACTTCCAATTGGCAACAGCAGGCCGCGCACGTCGAGCAAGTGACGGCGGGTTCGGTGATTTGAGTGTGGGGGATGTTGGTCATAGGCGCGCAGTGTAAGGCAAGCGTGTCAGGTAGGTGTGAAAGCTCTGACGGACGTCAGTGCCCCAGTTGTCGGGCGATCCAGTGCAGCACCGGGAACACCAGCGCCCAAAGCAGCGCCAGGCCAATCAGGGTTGGCGCCGTGCCGTAGCCGAAACTCACGCCGGCCAATTGGCTGCCCGCGTAATAAGACAACGGCCCGCCGACCGCGCCCAACACGCTGGCGCGCCACCAGGGCTGGGCACTCCAGGCCAGGCAATGGCGTAGCGTGGTGGCGAGCAACGCCCACAGCAACACCAGCCAAAACGGGATCAGTGGCCCCGGAAAACTGAAATGAAAGACGCCAAAGGTGCGCAATGCGGTATCCACCACAGTGCCAAACAACGTGACGGCGAGGATCACCTGGCCTTCCCGCGACCATGAACTTATCCACAGCAGGTGGATGGCCAGCACTGCACCGACCACCAGCAACCATTCGCTGTCGCCCCCCAGCACACAGGCAAACCAGCCGCACTGGAACAGTACGGCGTTCGCCAGCGATTTAAGCACTGAAGCGCCCGAGCAAGGGTGGGTTGATTGCCGCAGGTTTTGCCAGCAGCAACTGCGCGGTGCCTATCGTACGTTCCATGAACCCACCTTCGCAGTAGCACAAATAGAATTCCCACAAGCGCAGGAAGTATTCGTCGTAGCCCAACTCGGCAAGGCGGCCATGGGCGCGGCGGAAGTTCTCATGCCACAGGCGCAGGGTTTTTGCGTAGTGCAGGCCGAAGTCTTCCATGTGCAGCAGGTTCATGTCGGTGTCGCGGCTGACGATGTGCAGCATGTTCTGCACGCAGGGCAGGGCGCCGCCGGGGAAAATATAGCGCTGGATGAAATCGACGCTGTTCTTGGCCTGCTCAAAACGCTGCTCGCGAATCGTGATGGCTTGCAGCAGCATCAGGCCGTCGCTCTTGAGCAAATGCGCGCACTGCTTGAAGTAGGTCGGCAGGAAGCGATGGCCCACCGCCTCGATCATCTCGATGGACACCAGCTTGTCGTATTGACCGGTCAGGTCGCGGTAGTCCTGCAACAACAGGATCACCTGGCCCTGCAGTCCCAGGGCATCGATGCGCTTTTGGGTGTAGGCAAACTGCTCTTTGGACAAGGTCGTGGTGGTGACTTTGCAGCCGTAATGCTGCGCTGCGTACAGCGCCATGCTGCCCCAGCCGGTGCCGATTTCGAGCAGATGGTCGGTGGGCTTGAGTGCGAGCTTTTGGCAGATGCGTTCCAGCTTGTTCAATTGCGCCTGTTCCAGGGTGTCATCGGGCGTCAGAAATTGCGCCGCCGAGTACATCATGGTCGGGTCGAGGAATTCTTCGAACAGGTCATTGCCCAGGTCATAGTGGGCGGCGATGTTTTTCTGCGAGCCCTTGCGCGTATTGCGGTTGAGCCAGTGCAGGCCTTGAGTGAAGGGGCGTGCCAGGCGCGCCAGGCCACCTTCCATGGCGTCTAGCACCTCCAGGTTGCTGACCATCACGCGCACCACGGCGGTCAAGTCCGGGCTGGTCCAGTAACCGTGGATAAACGCCTCGCCGGCGCCGATCGATCCGTTGGCCGCCACCAGGCCCCACACCGCCGAGTCGAGGATCTGGATTTCCCCCAGCAGGTGCGCTTCGCGGGCACCGAACACTTGGCGTTCGCCGTCCTCGATCACCACCAGTTGGCCGTGGCGCAGTTGGCTGAGTTGGCGCAGCACGGCCTTGCGCAGCAATGCGCTGGTCATGCCGTTGACGTTCAGGCGATTGGTCTTGACCGATAAGCTAGGGGATTTCATGGCGGCGATCCTTGGTATACCCGACTGCGGTGCGAGAGGCGCCATCGGCGGCCTGATGGGAAAAAATCGGTGTGCGTTTGAGCAACAGGCGCATGGCCTGCCAGTAAATGGCCAGGCACGTCTTGGCGGTCATCCACGGGAAGCGCCACAGGTAGCGATGCAGGCTGGCGCGGTTCAACGCTTCCTTGTGCAGGCTCAGCGTGGCCTCGAAAACCTTCAACTCACCTTGCCAGTCGGCCATGTGCACGCCGAGCTTGGCGGCGGGCGGGCTGAAACTCATGCGGTATTCCAGGTCGCGTGGCAAAAACGGCGACACATGGAAGGCCTTGGCCACGGCGAAGTGCTGATGCTCATCGGCGCCGAGCGCCTGGGCCGGCAGCACGTAGTGATAGCGCTCGCGCCATGGGGTGTTAGTCACTTCACACAGGATCGCGGCCAGTTGCCCATCGGCCTCGAAGCAGTAGAAGAAACTCACCGGGTTAAAAGCCAGGCCCCAACTGCGAGCCTGGCTCAGCAGGCAGATAACGCCCTGGGGCTCGCGCCCCAGCGCCTTGCCAACTTCCTGGCGCACGGCATCGCTCAAGCTCATGCCGTGGCGCGTGAATTCACGCAGGTAATCCTGCTGGCGAAAGCCAAAGGGCGCCAGGCGACCAGCGCCGGCCAGGGGCGACAGCCCGAGCACTTCGTCTTGTTCGCTCAAATCCAGGTACAGCAGGCCGATGCGGTAGCGAAAGGCGTGAGCCTTGGGCGCAAACCGGCGATGGGCGATCCAGCCGCTGTACAGGGCGCTGTTCACAGGGTTTCTCCAAAGGCTTGAGCCACGCGCAATGCGCTGACCACGCCGTCTTCGTGGAAACCATTGGCCCAGTAGGCGCCGCAAAAAAAGGTGTTGCGCGTGCCCGCCAATTCTTCCCAGCGCGCTTGGGCAGCGACCGCCGCGAGGCTGTATTGCGGGTGCGCGTAGGTGTAGCGCGCGAGGATCTTCAGCGGGTTGATCATCGGCGTCTGGTTGAGGCTGACGCAAAAGGTGGTGGCGCTGTCGATGCCTTGCAGAATGTTCATGTCGTAAGTGACGGCGGCCTGGGTTTGGGTATCGCCGGTCAGCCGATAATTCCAGCTGGCCCAGGCGAGCTTGCGGTCCGGCAGCAGGCGCGTGTCGGTGTGCAGCACCACATCGTTGTCGGCGTAAGGCAGCGCGCCGAGGATTTCCTGTTCCGCCGTGCTGGGGTCGGCCAGCAAGGCCAGGGCCTGGTCGCTGTGGCAGGCCAACACGACCCGGTCAAACGTCTCGCTGCCAGCAGCGCTGTGGATCACAACGCCCTCGTCGGTGCGCTCGACGTTATGCACCGGGCAATTGAGGCGCACCTGTTCGCGAAAGCTGCGCGTCAGCGGCTCGATGTAGCTGCTCGACCCGCCCTCGATCACGCACCACTGCGGCCGGTTGTTCACCGAGAGCAAACCGTGGTTCTTGAAAAAGCGCACAAAGAACTGCAACGGAAAGCCGAGCATGTCAGCCAGGGACATCGACCAGATCGCCGCGCCCATCGGCACGATGTAATGCCGGATAAAGCGTGGGCCGTAGCCGCCGGCTTCGAGGTAATCGCCCAGGGTCATCTCGGCGCTGATGCGTTGTTCATGCAGGTCCAGCGGCGCCTGGCGATTGAAGCGCAGAATATCGCGCAACATGCCCCAGAACCCTGGCGACAGCATATTGCGGCGTTGGGCAAACAGGCTGTTGAGGTTGTTGCCGTTGTACTCGAATCCGGCGCTTTGGTCGCATACCGAAAAACTCATTTCGGTGGGTTTGAAGCTGACGCCAATCTGCCCCAGCAAGCGAATGAAGTTGGGGTAGGTCCAGTCGTTGAACACGATAAACCCGGTGTCCACCGCGTAGCTTTGACCCTCAACCGTGACGTCGACCGTGTGGGTATGCCCGCCGATGCGCTCGCCCGCTTCGAACACAGTGATGTCGTGGCGACGGCTGAGCAGGTAAGCGCTGGTCAGCCCGGCGATGCCGCTGCCGATAATGGCGATCTTCACAGGTCGTCCTTCTTCGGTGGCGGGCTGCGCAACATGCGTTTGCCGATGATCAATTGCGCACGGTTGGGCAGCTTCGACAGCGGCCACAAGGTGGCGATAAACATGGCGGGAAAGGCGATTTCCAGCGGACGTTTTGCCAGCTTGGCGAAGATATGCCGCGCGGCCTTGTCGGCGGACCAGCTCAGGGGCATCGGGAAGTCGTTGCGTTCGGTCAGCGGTGTGTCGACAAAGCCCGGGCTGATCACGGTGACGTCGATGTTCTCGGGCGACAGGCTGATGCGCAGGGATTCGAACAGGTAGCGCAGCCCGGCCTTGGACGCACCATAGGCTTCGGCGCGGGGCATGGGCAGGTAGGTGACGGCGCTGGCCACGCCGACCAGGTGCGGCGAATGCCCGGCGCGCAACAGCGGCAGCGCGGCTTCGATGCAATAGCTGCTGGCCAGCAAGTTGGTGCGCACCACGTACTCGACAATCGATGCATCAAATTGCTTGGCATCGACATATTCACAGGTGCCGGCGTTGAGAATGACCGTATCGACGGAGCCCCAGACCACGCCGATATGCTCGCCGATCTCACGCACGGTCTGGCTGTTGGTCAGGTCGCCGGCCACCACCAGCACTTGGCCTGGATAACGTTGGGCGAGGGCTTCCAGCGGGCCTTTCGTGCGTGAGCTGAGGGCCACGTGGGCGCCGCTGTTGAGCAGCTCCACGGCCAGCGACGCGCCAATGCCACTGCTGGCGCCAGTCAGCCAATATCGGCGGGGCGGTGTAAGGCTCATCCCATTCTCCTTTTCAGCCAACTGATGACCCGACCGACTACTGGCAGGTGTTCGTAGAGCAGAGCGCCTGCATCGAAATAATCCCGGTGCCGGTACACCTTGTCGCGCCACATCAGGTGTGAGCAGCCTTCAACCCGGATCACTTTGCCGCTGTTCAGGCGCGGGTGGCAAAAACTCATCTTCCAGCGCAGGTAGCCTTCGCCTTCGGCCACCTGGTCGAAGCCGTGAAAGTCAAAACGCAGCTGGCTCACATTGCCATACAGTTCGGTGAAATAGCGGTGCAGGGCCGTCAGCCCGTGCACTTCATGCAGCGGGTCGGTGAAGGCGATGTCCTTGCTGTACAGGCTGTCGAGCAGGTGCAGGTTGTGCTTGTCCAGCGTCGCAAAGGCCTGGGCGAACCGCTGCAGGAAGTCACTCATGTTCGGCAACCCCCTGGCGCGAGGGCAGGCTGCGGAAGGCGGCCAGGGCGCGTTCGCGGGACTTTTTCAAGTCGACGATAGCGCGTGGGTAATCGGCCACGCCAAACAGGCCGCCGACCACCTCGGGGTTGTGCACTTCCTTCTTGTTCAGCGCCGCCAGTTCCGGCAGCCAGTGCTTGATAAACACGCCTTCGCTGTCGAATTTTTCCGACTGGCTCAGCGGGCTGAAAATCCGGAAATACGGCGCCGAGTCGGTGCCGGTGGAGGAGCTCCACTGCCAGCCGCCGTTGTTGGCGGCCAGGTCGCCGTCGATCAGGTGGCGCATGAAGAAGCGCTCGCCTTCGCGCCAGTCGATCAGCAGGTTCTTGGTCAGGAACATCGCGACCACCATGCGCAGGCGATTGTGCATCCAGCCGGTTTCGAGCAACTGGCGCATGGCGGCGTCGATGATCGGCAGGCCGGTGCGCGCTTGCTGCCAGGCGGCGAGGTCCTTGGGCGCATCGCGCCAGGCCACTGCTTCGGTCTCGGGACGAAACGCACGGTGGCGCGACACCCGTGGATAGCCGACCAGAATGTGCTTGTAGAACTCGCGCCAGAGCAGCTCGTTAATCCACGTGATCGCGCCGATGTCGCCGCTTTCAAACTCGCCCTGGTTGGTTTGCAAGGCGGCATGCAGGCACTGGCGTGGCGAGACCACGCCGGCGGCAAGGTAGGCGGACAGTTGGCTGGTGCCGGGTTTGGCCGGGAAGTCGCGCTCATCTTTGTAGTAGCTGATTTGTTGATCGGCGAAGGCGTCGAGGCGGCGGCGTGCTTCGTCTTCACCGGCCGGCCAGAGCGCGCGCAAGGCTTCGCTGGGCGGCTCGAACCCTTGGACCTGTGCAGGTATCGGATCGCTTTTGAGCTTGATCGGCGCCTGGGCTTTGGGTGTTGCCACCAAGCGGGGAAGGGCGCTGTGCAGGCGGCTGTAGCAGACCTTGCGGAACTGGCTGAAGACCTGGAAGTACGTGCCGCTTTTGGTCAGCACGCTGCCGGGCTGGAAGAACAATTGGTCCAGGTAGCTGTGGAACGTCACGCCCTGGGCTTCCAGAGCCTGGGCCACGGCGGCATCGCGGCGGGTTTCGTGGATGCCGTATTCCTCGTTGACGTGGACCGACTCGACCGACAGCTCCCGACACAGCGTGCCGAGTACGGCGGGCGCCTGGTCCCAGGTGGCGGTGGTGCGGATCAGCAGGGGAATGTTCAGCTCGCCGAGCGCCTGGCTCAAGTGCTGCAGGTTGCGCAGCCAGAAGTCGACTTTGCACGGTGCATCATCGTGGGCCAGCCACTGTTCGGGAGTGATCAGGTACACGGCCGCAACCGGGCCTCGCTGGCAGGCGGCGGCCAGGGCGGTGTTGTCGTGTAGGCGCAGGTCGGTGCGCAGCCAGATCAAATGCATTTAAAGAAGTCCACGCTGGATCAGAATCAAGTGGGCCGACAACGGGTCTTCGGCCACGAACAACTCAGGGGTTTCACGGGTTAATACGGCCAACTCGGCCTGGTGGATGCATACCGTTGGTCCGGCAATCAGCGTCGGGCAACCGACGCCGCCCAGCAGCTTGGTGAGTGTCGACACCTGCAGGGCCTTGCTCGAATACAGCAGCACGGCCCGCGGTTGCAGGTGCTCCACTGCTAACGCCAACTCACCGACCGGCAACGGCCAATCGAAGACTTCCACTGGGCAATCGGCGCTGCTGGCCAGCCAGGCGCT
Organism: Pseudomonas sp. 14P_5.3_Bac1; assembly: GCF_025466135.1. Taxonomy (NCBI): domain Bacteria; kingdom Pseudomonadati; phylum Pseudomonadota; class Gammaproteobacteria; order Pseudomonadales; family Pseudomonadaceae; genus Pseudomonas; species Pseudomonas sp. 14P_5.3_Bac1. Next base: position 82,347 of record NZ_JANLOF010000082.1, read on the forward strand.
GAGCCACAGATGCGGCTCCAGCGGCAGGTCCGAGTGGTTGACCAGCAGCAGCGGGGCGCCTTGCAGCTGGCGATTGTTGTGATAGATGCGTGCACCGAACTTGCTGCGCAGCCAAGACAGGAAAAATACCCGCTCCATCTGCGCGCCGAACTGGCCTTGCCAGCGCTGCTCGAGTTCCTGGAGCAGCGGCAGCAGCAACTGTTCGCACAGGGTACGTGGCGGGTACAACGCCATGGCTTGGTTGAACGCATCGTCGACCCGGCGCTCGGCCAACGCGCTGATGGCGCCCACCAGGTTCTGGCGCAGGGCGTGCCATTCGTTTTCGACGGTGTCGGGGCTGACCTGGGCGGAGTCGATCAAGCCTTTGACCTGACTGACCGGCACACCGCGGTTGAGCCAGGTCAGGATGGTGTGGATGCGTTGCACGTGTTCGGCGCTGAACAGCCGGTGGCCCTTGGGCGTGCGCTGGGGCACGATCAGGCCGTAGCGGCGTTCCCAGGCGCGCAGGGTCACGGCGTTGACGCCGGTCTGGCGCGCCACTTCGCGAATCGGCAGCCAGCCGTCTTGGAGGGCTTGGGCGATGTCTTCGCCGGGTTCGTCTTGCAGGGCAGCTTTCATAATGTACTTTTCATGGGTCAGATCGCATTACGCAGGCTGAGGTTTTCCGGGTGCGGTTGCAGGTAAGCCTGCTGCGCGATGTAACGGTCCGGGTGTTGGCGGAAGTGGTGTTTGAGCAGGGTCAGCGGCACCACCAGCGGCACGATGCCGGTGCGGTACTGGCCGATGACGGTTTGCATTTCCTGCTTGTCGTCGGCGCTGATGGCCTGCTTGAGGTAGCCGCTGATGTGTTGCAGCACATTGGTGTGAGTGCCGCGGGTGGCGCATTTTTTCAGGCCGGTCATCAGCTCGCTGAAATAGCCGGCGGCCAATTCGTCGAGAGAGGTGTCCTTGCTCATGCTGCCCAGCAGGTGGCCGAGGCTTTTGTAATGCACCGGGCTGTGGGCCATCAGCAGGTATTTGTAGCGCGAGTGAAACGCCAGCAGGCGGTGGCGGGTCAGGCCCTCGGCCAGCAGTTGCTGCCAGCTGGCGTACACAAAGACGCGGGTCAGGAAGTTTTCCCGCAGCACCGGGTCATTCAGCCGGCCATCTTCTTCCACCGGCAGGTTGGGGTGGCGCGCGCAGAACGCCTGCGCGTAGATGCCGCGCCCGCCGCCGTCTACAGGTGTGCCGTTCTCGCGGTAGACCTTGACCCGTTCCAGGCCACACGACGGCGACTTCTGCATGAAGATGTAGCCGCACAGGTCGGTGTGTTCCAGGGCCATCTGCTGGCCGTATTCGTCCAGTGGCTGCGTAACGTTGAGATCACGGCGCACCGTGCCGACGGCCTGCGGCTGGGCAGGGTCGCCCACCAGGCGGATCGGTTCGCGGGGGATGCCCAGGCCGATGGCAACTTCGGGGCACAGCGGCACGAAGTCGAAGTAGTCAGCGAGCGTCTGGCTGCACAGCAGGGATTGTTTGTGTCCGCCATTGAAGCGCACGTTCTCGCCTAACAGGCAGGCGCTGATGGCGATCTTCGGTTTTCCGGTGGTGGACATGTTCAAACCTCTCCGAGATTCCTGTACAAACTCTTGAGTCTGTACAACTAAATCTCATCATAGGTTTGATGCTGTACAAGTACAAATATTTTGTACAAGTATTTTCGGGCAACCTACTTCCAGCCTATTCGCCAGTCTTCGGCGTTCTGCAGGGTTTGCCAGGCCAGGCGTTCAGCACGGCGAGTCATGACGGCTTGCAGCTCGATTTCCAGCACGGTGCCTTCCTCGTCACGAAACAATTCGGTGACCAGGAAGTGTTTCTCCTTGTTGCGAGGACGAGCTGCTGTCCACTTCGACAGCAGCAGTTTGGCGGGATTGATGCGGTTCATTGCAGGTGCTCGATCAAGCGTCGCGCCGCTTCCTGGCCGCTGAGCCATGCGCCTTCGACCCGACCGGACAGGCACCAGTCGCCGCACACATACAAGCCCAGGTCAGCATCGGCCAGTACCCCGAATTCATGCGCGCTGGAGGGTCGCGCGTACAGCCAGCGATGCGCCAGGCTGAAAGAAGGCGCGGGCATGGCGCTGTGCAGCAGCTCAGCGAAGGCGCCGTGCAGGTGTTCGATCACAGCTTCTTTGGGCAAGTCCAGGTGTGCCTTGCTCCACGCGCTGGTGGCGTGCAGCACCCACGTGTCGAGGGTGGTATCGCGCCCGGGTTTGCTGCGGTTGCGCGCGAGCCAGTCGAGAGGGCTGTCCTGAACGAAACAGCCTTCCATCGGCGTGTCCAGAGGTTTGTCGAAAGCCAGGGCGATGGCCCAGGTCGGGTCCATTTTCACCCCAGCAGCGGCACCCGCCAGCTTCGGCGCGGCGGCGAGCAGCGCGGTGGCCTGGGGCGCCGGCGTGGCAATCACCACGTGGCTGAACGGGCCGTGATTGCCGCCGTCGGCGTCCAGCAGGTTCCAATGCTGTTTGCCCTGGAACACTTCGGTGATGCGGCAACCGAATTCCACTGGCAAATCATCCAGCAGCGCACGGGTGATAGCACTCATGCGCGGCGTACCGACCCAGCGAATTTGCTCGTCGGGAGAGGGCGTGAGCTGACCGGACTTGAAGTTGTACAGCTGGGGTTTCCACTGCTCGGCCCAGCCGTTGCTTTGCCAGCGTTGCACCTCGTTGACGAAGCGCCGGTCGCGGGCGGTGAAGTATTGCGCACCCATGTCCAACGCGCCGGCGTCGCTGCGCTTGCTGGACATGCGGCCGCCGCTGCCGCGGCTTTTATCGAAAAGTTGTACAGCGTGCCCCGCGTCTCGTAACGCTCGGGCGGCGGAGAGACCGGCGATGCCGGTGCCGATGATCGCGATGGGAACAGTCATGGGAGGCCTCGTTTTACCGTTGGGTACAGACTACGCCGACACCAATAGCTGTACAATATTGTTTTTTGGTATAAGTTTTGGCGTACCTGTTCTTACGGCGTGGCCTATGGTTAAAGCTGAGGCTTAACCAACAGCCGCGCCCGATTGCAATTGATCCCTGCTTATAAAATAGACCAGTGATCGGCGGCGAACGTTACATGAGGAGTGTCCCATGCATATTTTGCTGACCGGCGGTACCGGCTTGATCGGTCGCCAGCTCTGCCAACACTGGCTTGCCCAAGGGCATCGCTTGACCGTCTGGAGCCGTGAACCGGACACCGTTGCCAAGTGGTGCGGTGCGCAAGTGTTGGGCGTTGGCCGCCTGCAAGACGTGATCGGCAGCGTGGATGCGGTGGTCAATCTGGCCGGCGCGCCCATTGCTGATCGGCCCTGGACCAAAAGGCGCAAGGCCCTGTTGTGGAGCAGCCGCATCAGCCTCACCGAAACGCTGTTGGCGTGGATGGAAGGCCAGGCGCAAAAACCGCAGGTGCTGATTTCCGGTTCGGCGGTCGGTTGGTACGGCGACGGCGGCGAGCGCGAATTGACCGAGGCCAGCGGCCCGGTGCAGGACGACTTCCCGAGCCAGCTGTGTATCGCCTGGGAAGAAACGGCCCTGCGCGCCGAAGCCATGGGCATCCGCGTGGTGCTGGTGCGCACCGGCCTTGTGCTGGCGGCGAAAGGCGGCTTTTTGTCGCGGTTGTTATTGCCGTTCAAGCTGGCGCTGGGCGGGCCGATCGGCGATGGTCGGCAGTGGATGCCGTGGGTTCATATCAAAGATCAAATCGCCCTGATTGATTTTCTTCTGCACAAGGCGGACGCCAGCGGTCCTTATAATGCCTGCGCGCCACACCCGGTGCGCAACCGCGAATTCGCCAAGACCCTGGGCCAGGTGCTGCACCGTCCCGCGTTCATGCCGATGCCGGCGTTTGCATTGAAGGTCGGGCTGGGTGAGTTGTCCGGGTTGTTGCTCGGCGGGCAAAAAGCCGTGCCCGAACGGCTGTTGGCGGCCGGTTTCACTTTTCAGTTCACTGAGTTGCACGCGGCCCTGGAAGACTTGTCCAGCCGCCTCTAGCCATAGGATGTTGCATGACGGATCACGCGTTGTTACTGGTCAACCTGGGTTCACCGGCCTCCACTTCGGTGGCCGATGTGCGCAGCTACCTCAATCAGTTCCTGATGGACCCTTACGTGATCGACCTGCCGTGGCCGGTGCGGCGGTTGCTGGTGTCGCTGATCCTGATCAAGCGCCCCGAGCAGTCGGCGCATGCCTACGCGTCGATCTGGTGGGACGAGGGTTCACCGCTTGTAGTCTTGAGTCGTCGTTTGCAGCAGCAAATGACCGCGCAGTGGACGCAGGGCCCGGTGGAGCTGGCGATGCGTTATGGCGAACCGTCGCTTGAAACGACGCTGACGCGCCTGGCTGCCCAGGGGATAAAGAAAGTCACCCTGGCGCCGTTGTACCCGCAGTTTGCCGACAGCACCGTGACCACCGTGATTGAAGAAGCCAAGCGTGTGGTGCGCGACAAAAAGCTCAACGTGCAGTTTTCGATCCTGCAGCCCTTTTACGATCAGCCGGAATACCTCGAGGCACTGGTTGCGAGCGCTCGGCCGTATGTCGAGCAGGACTACGATCATTTGCTCCTGAGTTTTCACGGCCTGCCCGAGCGTCATCTGAAAAAGCTCGACCCCACCGGCGGGCATTGTTTCAAGGATGCAAATTGCTGCCAGAACGCGTCGCCCGAGGTGCTTGCCACCTGCTATCGCGCGCAGTGCTTCAGCGTTGCACGGGAATTTGCCGCGCGCATGGGCCTGCCGGATGGCAAGTGGTCGGTGGCATTCCAGTCGCGCCTGGGCCGGGCGAAATGGATCGAACCCTACACCGAAGCCCGCCTGGAAGCCCTGGCCCAGCAAGGCGTGAAAAAGCTGCTGGTGATGTGCCCGGCGTTTGTTGCCGATTGCATTGAGACACTGGAAGAGATTGGTGATCGTGGGTTGGAGCAGTTCCGCGAAGCAGGGGGCGAGGAGTTGGTGTTGGTGCCGTGCCTCAATGATGACCCGCAGTGGGCTGCGGCGCTGAACACGTTGTGTGAGCGGGCGCCCTTGGCGCTGTGATCAGATTGTCGAAACGATAGAGATCAACTGTGGGAGCGGGCTTGCCCGCGAATGCGAGGTGTCAGTCAACGAATGTATTGACTGATGCAGCGCCTTCGCGAGCAAGCCCGCTCCCACAGTGTTTTTTAGGGTTTATTCGTGATGCGGTTCACCCAGGAACGTCAGCGAACTGAACAGCCCGCGCGTCGCCACATCGGCATTGTCCTTGAGCGGGATCTCCACCTGCGCCGCGATCACATTCAACCCTTCGTTACGCACCAGCACCTGGGCGCGACCGTCTTTGTCGGTCTCGGTGCTCAAGGTGTTTGGTGCATTGCGATAGTCGCCCACCAGCTTAATACCTGCCGCAGGCTTGCCATCCAATAGCACCCGCACCGGCATTGACCGGCCAGGTCCTACGGTCAGCGGATCCACTTCAGGCAGGATCAGCAGCTTGATCTGATCCAGCTTCGGCAACTTCGCCCCCGGCTGATAAATCGCCAGGCTGTACTTGAAGGTCTGGGTCGATGCAATCGCCCCCGGCACATGGCTGCGGCCCTGGTTGATCCACTTCTTGTCCGGCGTCTGCGACCACATGCCGTTATCCAGGGCGACCGCTAAAACGGCGGGCGATTTGAGCGGCTTGAGGCGTGCGTGGTCGGCAAGGCGTTCTACGCTGACCGGGATCATCCTGGCGCTGGCGTCATACGCCCAGGCGCCGCTGATTTTCTCGGCCTTGAAGGCGTTGTCCTCGGCGCCGTGGCCGTAGATCACTTCGATATTGCCGCGTCGCTGTTCGGTCCACAGGCCGTGGGCAGAAACTTGGCTGGCACACAGCAGGCCGAGCACGGCCAGGGATTTCAAGGCTTGCATGGGAGCGTCCTTTTACAGGTTGAGGGTCAGGCTGACGGTGACGTTGCGCGGCTCACCGGGCGTGACCCAGTAGTTGCTGTAGGAGCGCTCGTAGTACTTTTCGTCGAATACGTTGTTGAGGTTCAGGCCCACGGTGACGCTGTCGCTGGCTTTGTAATGCGCCAGCAGGTCGACGGTGTGGTAGGCGGGCAGTTCGAAACGACTGCCGGCCTCGCCGGAGCGGTCACCGACGTAGGTGAACGCTGCGCCCAGGTCCGAGCCGCGCAACGCGCCATTCTGGAATTCATACACGCCCAACAGGCTGGCGCTGCGCTTGGCCACGCCGAGAATTCGGCTGCCGGTGGGGATGGCTTTGTCGCCCTTGGTCACTTCGGCGTCGATGTAGGCGAAGGCGCCGATGACGCGTACGGCGTCGGTCACTTGCCCGCTCAGTTGCAGGTCTACACCCTGGCTGCGCGCCTTGCCCATGGCGCGCTGGGTGTCGGTGGCGGGATCGAGGGCGAGGACATTTTTCTTTTCGATGTGGAAGGCGGCGAGGGTGGTGCTCAGGCGATCGTCGAACAGCTCACTCTTGAGCCCTATTTCATAACCGACGCCTTCTTCTGGCTCGAAGGATTTACCGCCGGCATCCAGGCCGCTGTTCGGTTTGAACGACGTTGACGCGTTGGCGAACACGCCGACCTGCGGCGTGAGCTGGTAGAGCAAGCCGGCGCGTTGGGTCAGGGCATCGTGGGTTTGCCGGCCATTGGCGTGGTTGCGGGTGAAGTCATCGGTGCTTTGTTCGACGTGCTCGAAGCGCGCACCGAGCATGCCGCGCAGGCGGTCGGTAAAAACGATCTGGTCCTGCAGGTTTAGTGCCTGGCTCTTCACCTGTTCGAAAACGTCGGTGCCGGAGCGCGCGCCGTTGGGTTTGGTCTGGCCATAGATCGGTTTATAGATGTCGATGGGGTAGAGGCTGCCGGCAATCGCCGTCACGCGTTCTTTTTTGCGGTAGTCCTCGTACTCGCTGCCGATCAGCAGTTCATGCTGCCAACTGCCGATGTCGAACAGGCCGCGCAGTTCGAGCTGGGTAATGCTGTCATGCCAACCGGTAGAGCGTTGGCGGTAGCGGCGGTTGACGGTATGGCCGTCGGCATTCAGCGCGCGGCTTTCCGAGGCGTCGCCCCACAGGCTGCCCTGTTTATAGTGGCTGGCGAGGCGCAGTTGCCAGGCGTCGTTGAGGTGGTGTTCCACGGCGGCCTGGAGGCGGTTGTTGTGGTTGCGGATGTTGCCGTCGTTGGGCTCGCCGAGGAAGGTGGAGCGGGACATGCCATGGGGCGCGACGATGCCACGGTCGAAGGTTGAGCTGTGGCGCACGAACTCGCTTTCCACAAGCAGGCGAGTGTCCGGGTCCAATTGCCAGCTGAAAGACGGCGCGACAAATACGCGCTTGGCGTCAACGTGATCGCGAAAGCTGTGATTGTCTTCCACCGCCAGGTTTACGCGCGACAGCACGCGGCCGTCGCCGTCCAGTGGCGTGTTCACATCAAGGGCTGTGCGGTAGCGGTCCCAGCTGCCGGCACTGGTTTGCACGGTGGTGAAGGCTTGCGGCTGGGGTTTTTTGCTGACGATATTGACGGTGCCGCCGGGATCGCCACGCCCGTAGAGGCTGGCGGCGGGGCCTTTTAGCACTTCAATGCGCTCGATATTGGCCGCGTCTGGCGTGCTCGGGTAGCCACGGTTGGCGCTGAAACCATCCTGGTAGAACTGCGAAGTGGTGAAGCCGCGCACGCTGTACTCGTAAAGCGTCAGGCCGCCGAAGTTGTTTTGCTTGGACACGCCGCCGGCGAATTCCAGGGCGCGTTCGACATTGGTGCTGCCCAAGTCGTTGAGCACCGTGGCGGGAATCACGCTGATTGATTGAGGAATGTCACGCAGGGCCGTGTCAGTTTTGGTCGCGCTGGCAGAGCGGGTGGCGCGATAGCCTTTGACGGGGCCCGTGGCAGATTCATAGGCGTCGCCGGTGACGCTGATGGTGTCCAGTTCGACAGTGTTGTCTTTGGCGTAGCTGTCTTCGGCGCAGGCGGGGTCGAGCAACAATCCCAAGGCCAGACCAGCCAGTGGGGTAAATCTACGAGGCGGCATGATAGAGCGTTCCAATGTCTATATTGAAACAATATAACATGCCTAATGAGAATGGATTTCTTTTGAAATATTAGGTTACAGGAGCCCGCGAACGGGCTCCCAACCCCGTTATTCCTCTTCTTTCACCGGCGCCGGCGGTGGGCGCAGGCCGATTTCTGCCAGCAGTTTGATCTCTTTGCCGTTGCGCATTACCTGGATTGCCACCTTGTCGGTCGGCTTGATCCGCGCGACCTGGTTCATCGACTTACGGCCATCACCGGCCGGTTCGCCATCGATGCTGAGGATCACATCGCCCAGTTGCAGACCGGCTTTCTGCGCCGGGCCATCGCGGAAGATCCCGGCGACCACGATGCCCGGGCGTCCGGTCAAACCGAACGACTCAGCCAATTCCTTGGTCAGCGGCTGTACTTCGATGCCCAGCCAGCCACGGATTACCTGGCCGTGCTCGATGATCGACTTCATCACTTCCATGGCCAGCTTCACCGGGATCGCAAAACCGATGCCCTGGGAGCCGCCGGATTTGGAGAAAATCGCCGTATTGATGCCAGTCAGGTTGCCATTGGCATCCACCAACGCGCCGCCTGAGTTGCCCGGGTTGATCGCCGCGTCGGTCTGGATAAAGTCTTCGTAGCTGTTGAGCCCCAACTGATTACGCCCGGTGGCGCTGATGATGCCCATGGTCACCGTCTGGCCGACGCCAAACGGGTTGCCGATCGCCAGTGCCACGTCACCGACGCGCAGCCCTTCAGAGCGGCCGATGGTGATCGAGGGCAGGCTTTTCAAATCGATCTTCAATACCGCGAGGTCGGTTTCCGGGTCGCTGCCAACCACGCGGGCGAGGGTTTCGCGGCCGTCGCGCAGGGCCACGACAATCTGGTCGGCGCCGGTGGTCACGTGGTTGTTGGTGAGGATGTAGCCTTCGGGGCTCATGATCACGCCGGAACCCAGGCTGGATTCCATGCGGCGCTGCTTGGGGCCGTTGTCGCCGAAATAGCGGCGAAATTGCGGGTCTTCAAACAGCGGATGCGCCGGTTTGTTGATGACCTTGGTGGTGTACAGGTTGACCACGGCGGGTGCGGCGATGACCACGGCGTCCGCATAAGTCACCGGACCTTGCACCACCGAACTGGTTTGCGGTGCCTGTTGCAGGTTCACATCAAGGCTGGGTAAGCCCACCCACTGGGGATAACGCTGAATAATCAGCATCGCGATCAGCACGCCAGCCAACAATGGCCATCCAAAAAAACGCAGTGCCTTAAGCATCAAGTAAGTCCTGACAGGTTGCAGGGGGCGGGAGAGCGCCCATAATGTCGCGCATTATACGAGGCTGCGAGCGCCTCGGAACGGGATATTTAGGAGTCTTTTATGGCCGTCCCCCTTACCACCCTCGTCGAGGAAGCGGACCGCTACCTTGGCAGCGCAAAAATTGCCGATTATTGCCCCAATGGCCTGCAGGTCGAGGGCCGTCCGCAGGTGATGCGCATCGTCAGCGGCGTGACCGCAAGCCAGGCTCTGCTGGATGCCGCGGTCGAAGCCCAGGCCGACCTGGTGCTGGTGCACCACGGTTATTTCTGGAAGGGCGAAAACCCGTGCATCACCGGCATGAAACAGCGCCGCCTGAAAACCCTGCTCAAGCACGACATCAGCCTGCTCGCCTACCACCTGCCGCTGGACCTGCACGCGGACGTGGGCAATAACGTGCAACTCGCCCGCCAGCTGGACATTACCGTCGAAGGCCCGCTGGACCCGAGCAACCCCAAAGTCGTCGGCCTGGTCGGTTCCCTCGCCGAGCCCCTGTCGCCCCGCGACTTTGCCCGCCGTGTGCAGGACGTGATGGGCCGTGAACCGCTGCTGATCGAAGGCAGCGAAATGATCCGCCGCGTTGGTTGGTGCACGGGCGGCGGTCAGGGTTACATCGACGACGCGATTGCGGCAGGCGTCGACCTGTACCTGAGCGGCGAAGCTTCCGAGCAAACCTTTCACAGCGCGCGGGAAAACGACATCAGCTTTATCGCCGCCGGCCACCACGCCACCGAGCGTTATGGCGTGCAGGCGTTGGGCGAGTACCTGGCGCGGCGTTTCGCGCTGGAGCATCTGTTCATCGATTGCCCGAACCCGATCTAAGCCTCACTGCAGGCCCCTGTGGGAGCAGGCTTGCCTGCGATAGCATCACCTCAATTTACCTGACTGACCGAGGTGCCTGTATCGCAGGCAAGCCAGCTCCCACAAAAGCCAGCTCCCGCAGTTGACCGGGTTTCACGCCAAACCCAGTGGCATATTCATATACCGTTTCGATCTAGCCAGCTCCCTGAATAGAAGAAGGTGCTGTGCTAGCATGCCCCGCTCGAACACGGCCCGCTGGCCGTCCATAAGATCGTTTTTCCGTGAGTAGCCATGGTCGACAAACTGACGCATCTGAAACAGCTGGAGGCGGAAAGCATCCACATCATCCGCGAGGTCGCCGCCGAGTTCGACAACCCGGTGATGCTCTACTCGATCGGTAAAGACTCCGCCGTGATGCTTCACCTGGCGCGCAAGGCCTTCTTCCCGGGCAAGCTGCCGTTCCCGGTGATGCACGTCGACACCCGCTGGAAATTCCAGGAGATGTACAAGTTTCGCGACAAAATGGTCGAAGAGCTTGGCCTGGACCTGATCACCCACGTCAACCCGGACGGCGTGGCGCAGGGCATCAACCCGTTCACCCACGGCAGCGCCAAGCACACCGACATCATGAAAACCGAAGGCCTCAAGCAGGCATTGGACAAGCATGGTTTCGACGCAGCCTTCGGCGGTGCCCGTCGCGATGAAGAGAAATCCCGCGCCAAAGAGCGCGTGTACTCGTTCCGCGACAGCAAGCACCGTTGGGACCCGAAAAACCAGCGCCCGGAGCTGTGGAACGTCTACAACGGCAACGTCAACAAGGGCGAGTCGATCCGTGTGTTCCCGCTGTCCAACTGGACCGAGCTGGACATCTGGCAGTACATCTACCTGGAAGGCATTCCGATTGTGCCGCTGTACTTCGCCGCCGAACGCGACGTGATCGAGAAGAACGGCACGTTGATCATGATCGACGACGACCGCATCCTTGAGCACTTGTCCGACGAAGACAAAGCCCGAATCGTCAAAAAGAAAGTACGTTTCCGTACCCTGGGCTGCTACCCGTTGACGGGCGCGGTGGAGTCCGAAGCCGAGACGCTGACGGACATCATTCAGGAAATGCTCCTGACGCGAACTTCCGAGCGCCAGGGCCGGGTCATCGACCACGATGGCGCAGGCTCGATGGAAGATAAAAAACGTCAGGGTTATTTCTAAGGGGCTGTCACCAATGTCGCATCAATCTGATTTGATCAGCGAGGACATCCTCGCCTACCTGGGCCAGCACGAGCGCAAGGAAATGTTGCGCTTCCTGACCTGCGGCAACGTCGACGACGGCAAGAGCACCCTGATCGGGCGCCTGCTGCACGACTCCAAGATGATCTACGAAGATCACCTGGAAGCCATCACCCGCGATTCGAAGAAGTCCGGCACCACTGGCGATGACATCGACCTGGCCTTGCTCGTCGACGGCCTGCAGGCCGAGCGCGAGCAGGGCATCACCATCGATGTGGCCTACCGCTACTTCTCCACCGCCAAGCGCAAATTCATCATTGCCGACACCCCCGGCCATGAGCAGTACACCCGCAACATGGCCACCGGTGCCTCCACCTGTGACCTGGCGATCATTCTGATCGACGCGCGTTATGGCGTGCAGACCCAGACCCGTCGCCACAGCTTTATCGCCTCGTTGCTGGGCATCAAACATATCGTGGTGGCCATCAACAAGATGGACATCAACGGCTTCGACCAAAGCGTATTCGAGCAGATCAAGGCCGATTACCTGAAGTTTGCCGACGGTATCGCGTTCAAGCCAAGCACCCTGGCCTTCGTGCCGATGTCGGCGCTCAAGGGCGACAACGTGGTGAACAAGAGCGAGCGTTCGCCCTGGTACACCGGCCAGTCGCTGATGGAAATTCTCGAAACCGTCGAGATCGCCAACGACCGCAACTACACCGACCTGCGTTTCCCGGTGCAGTACGTCAACCGTCCGAACCTGAACTTCCGTGGTTTCGCCGGCACCCTGGCCAGCGGCATTGTGCACAAGGGCGACGAAGTCGTGGTGCTGCCGTCGGGCAAGAGCAGCCGCGTCAAATCCATCGTCACCTTCGAAGGTGAGCTGGAGCACGCAGGCCCAGGCCAGGCCGTGACCCTGACCATGGAAGACGAGATCGACATCTCCCGTGGCGACCTGTTGGTGCATGCCGACAACGTGCCGCAAGTGACCGACGCCTTCGACGCCATGCTGGTGTGGATGGCCGAAGAGCCGATGCTGCCGGGCAAGAAATACGACATCAAACGCGCGACCAGCTACGTGCCGGGTTCCATCACCAGCATTGTGCACCGCGTGGACGTGAACACCCTGGCCGAAGGCCCGGCGAGTTCGCTGCAACTGAACGAGATTGGCCGGGTCAAGGTCAGCCTCGACGCCGCCATCGCGCTGGACGGTTACGACAGTAACCGCACCACCGGTGCGTTTATCGTCATCGACCGTTTGACCAACGGCACGGTGGCCGCGGGCATGATCATCGCGCCGCCGGTCCACCATGGTGGTTCAGCGCAACACGGCAGCCTTGCTCATGTCGCCACTGAAGAGCGCGCTCTGCGCTTCGGCCAGCAGCCGGCCACCGTGTTGTTCAGCGGCCTGTCGGGCGCGGGCAAGAGCACCTTGGCCTACGCGGTTGAACGCAAGTTGTTCGACATGGGCCGTGCAGTGTTCGTACTGGATGGCCAGAACCTGCGTCACGACCTGAACAAAGGATTGCCGCAGGATCGAAGCGGCCGTACTGAAAACTGGCGTCGCGCTGCTCACGTGGCGCGCCAGTTCAACGAAGCCGGCCTGCTGACCCTGGCCGCGTTCGTTGCGCCGGATGCCGAGGGCCGCGAACAGGCCAAGGCGCTGATTGGCGCCGACCGCCTGCTCACCGTCTATGTGCAAGCGTCGCCGCTGGTGTGCGCCGAGCGTGATCCGCAAGGCCTGTACGCGGCGGGTGGGGATAACATCCCTGGCGAGTCTTTCCCGTACGACGTGCCGTTGAATGCCGATCTGGTGATCGACACCCAGGCCACGTCGCTGGAAGACAGCGTCAAGCAAGTGCTGGAGCTGTTGCGTCAGCGCGGCGCGATCTAAACCTCGCCGCCACAGAAAAGCCCGCCACCGATGACTCGGTGGCGGGCTTTTTCATGGAGTATTGAAGACAACTCGGCCAACTGTGGGAGGGGGCAAGCCCCCTCCCACAGTTGATTATTGTTTGCCTGGGTAATCGGTGTGCAGCTTGTCCAGCAACGCATCCTTGTCTTCCCACAGCTGGTTGATCCAGCCCTGAAACGCCAACCGGTACTCGCCGTCCTGCTCATAATTCTTGCCGATAAACCCGGCCGGAATCTGCACTTCTTCAAAGTGCACCACCACATCCTTCACATTCCCACACAGCAAGTCCCAGTACCCAGGGCGCCCGGCAGGGTAGTGAATAGTCACGTTGACCAGGGACTTCAACTGCTCACCCATGGCGTCCAGCACAAACGCAATGCCGCCGGCTTTAGGTTTGAGCAAGTAGCGAAACGGGGATTTCTGCTGCGCATGCTTGCCCGGCGTAAAGCGTGTGCCTTCGGCAAAGTTGAAAATGCCCACCGGGTTGTCACGAAACTTCGCACAGGTCTTGCGGGTAGTTTCCAGGTCTTTGCCTTTCTTTTCCGGGTGTTTCTCGAGGTACGCCTTGGTGTAGCGCTTCATGAACGGGAAGCCCAGCGCCCACCATGCCAGGCCAATCACCGGCACCCAGATCAGCTCCTGCTTGAGGAAGAACTTCAGCGGTCGAATCCGTCGATTGAGCACGTACTGCAGCACCATGATGTCCACCCAGCTCTGGTGGTTACTGGTCACCAGGTACGAGTGCTCGTAGTCCAGCCCTTCAAGGCCGGTCAGGTGCCAGCGCGTGCGCCGTACCAGGTTCATCCAGCCCTTGTTATTGGTGACCCAGGCTTCGTGGGTGTGGTTCATCAGCCATTCGCTGAAGCGCTTGGCAAATGGCAGCGCCTTGAACAGCGCGACGATAAACAGAAACGAGCACAACAGAATCGTGTTCAGCGCCAACAACAAGGACGCGATCACCCCGCGCACGGCGGCAGGTAGAAAATCCAGCATTTAAATATCCATAGGTCGGTTGGCGGCTTGAATCGCAGTCAGGGCGATGGTGTACACGATGTCGTCGACCTGAGCGCCGCGCGGCAGGTCGTTCACCGGTTTGCGCAGGCCTTGCAGCATCGGCCCCAGGCTTACGCAATCGGCGCTGCGCTGCACGGCCTTGTGCGTGGTGTTGCCGGTGTTCAGGTCTGGGAACACAAACACCGTGGCTTTGCCGGCGACCAGGCTGTTGGGCGCCAGTTGCCGGGCCACGGTTTCGTTGGCGGCGGCGTCGTATTGCAACGGCCCGTCGATCAGCAGCGAGCTTTGCTGTTCGTGGGCGAGCAGGGTGGCTTCGCGGACTTTTTCCACTTCCTCGCCACTGGCCGAATCGCCGCTGGAATAGCTGATCATCGCCACGCGCGGGGTGATGCCGAACGCGGCGGCCGAGTCGGCGCTTTGCAGGGCGATTTCTGCCAGTTCCGCCGCGCTCGGGTGCGGGTTCATCACACAGTCGCCGTAGACCAGCACCTGCTCCGGGAACAGCATGAAGAACACTGACGACACCAGGGTGCAGCCCGGCGCCGTTTTAATCAGCTGCAGGGCAGGGCGGATGGTGTTGGCGGTGGAGTGGATGACGCCGGAGACCAGGCCATCCACTTCATCCAGCGCGAGCATCATGGTGGCGATCACCACGGTGTCTTCCAGTTGCTGCTCGGCCATCGGTGCGTTGAGGCTCTTGCTCTTGCGCAACGCGACCATCGGTTCGACATAACGCTGGCGAATCAGGTCCGGGTCGAGAATCTCCAAGCCTTCGGGCAGCTCGATGCCGTGGGCGCGGGCCACCGCTTCCACATCCGCCGGTTTGGCCAGCAGCACGCAACGGGCAATGCCGCGCGCCTGGCAGATCGCGGCAGCTTGCACGGTCAACGGCTCGCTGCCTTCGGGCAACACGATGCGTTTGTTGGCGGCCTGGGCGCGTTGGATCAACTGGTAGCGGAACACGGCCGGCGACAGGCGCATCTCCCGTGGCGTGCCGCAGCGTTGGTGCAGCCAGCGCGCGTCGAGGTGGCTGGCGACGAAATCGGTGATGATTTCTGCGCGCTCGCGGTCATCAATCGGTATTTCTTTGTTAAGGCTGTTGAGTTGGTTGGCGGTGTCGTAGGAGCCGGTGCTCACCGACAACACCGGCAGCCCGGCCTGGAACGCGCCCCGGCACAGATCCATGATGCGCGGGTCGGGCAGGGTGTCGCTGGTCAGCAGCAGGCCGGCCAGCGGCACGCCGTTGATCGCGGCCAGGCTGACGGCGAGGATGATGTCGTCGCGATCGCCAGGGGTAACCACCAGCACGCCGGGCTTGAGCAGCTCCACGGTGTTACGCATGGTGCGCGCGCAGATGATGATTTTGGTCATGCGCCGGGTTTCGTAGTCGCCGGCATTGAGGATCTGCGCGCCCATCAGGTCGGCCACGTCGCGGGTGCGCGGCGCGTTGAGTTCGGGCTGGTACGGGATGCAGCCAAGCAGGCGGAAGTCACCGCTGCGCAACAGTGGCGAATGTTCTTTGAGGCGCGCCGAGAACGCTTCCATGCTTTCGTCGGTGCG
The DNA here is from genome assembly GCF_025466135.1 of Pseudomonas sp. 14P_5.3_Bac1. Classification (NCBI taxonomy): domain Bacteria; kingdom Pseudomonadati; phylum Pseudomonadota; class Gammaproteobacteria; order Pseudomonadales; family Pseudomonadaceae; genus Pseudomonas; species Pseudomonas sp. 14P_5.3_Bac1. Next base: position 98,200 of record NZ_JANLOF010000082.1, read on the forward strand.
CACTTTGTTGAGAATCACGCCCAGCACTTTCGGGTCTTTGGGGCCGCCGAACAGTTGCGCCTGCAGTTCCACGCGGCCAGAGAGCTCGGTGAGCACTTCGTTTTCCGGCGCCGAGACCAGGATCACTTCCGCATCCAGACTCTTGGCCAGGTGCAGGTTGACCCGCGCCGCATAGCTGGCGCTGCGGGTTGGCACCATGCCTTCGACGATCAGCACGTCCTTGCCCACGGCGGCTTGCTGGTAAAGGGTGATGATTTCTTCCAGCAGCTCGTCCAGCTGGCCGTCGCCGAGCATGCGCTCTACATGGGCCAGGCCCAAAGGCTGGGGCGGTTTCAGGCCGTGGGTGCGGGCCACCAGCTCGGTGGAGCGCTCGGGGCCGGTGTCGCCCGGGTGCGGCTGGGCAATGGGTTTGAAGAAACCGACTTTCAGCCCGGCCCGTTCAAGGGTACGCACCAGCCCAAGGCTGATGGAGGTCAGACCCACACCAAAATCGGTGGGCGCGATAAAAAAAGTCTGCATGCGAATTCTCTGGAGGTGCATGGCTTCGGTGGCGCTCTATGGTTGAGCGCCTACCGGGAATCAGACGCCAAGGTTATCGTTATTCGAGCGCTTGCGCACACCAGCCACACGCAAAGGGTTGGCCTATTTTTTCAAGGCGTTGCGCGGGGTCCAGTACCCAGGCGCGCGACTGCCATGGCGGTTGGTGGCGCAGGTGCTGGGTGTGGCCGCAGGACAGCTCGGCGACCCAGTGCCGGTCGTCATCCTGGTGGAATCCGAGGATGAAGGATGCCGTTGATCGGTCCCGTCTGTCCGGGTTGTGTTCGCTTTCGGGCAAATCCTTGTTTAGACTTGTCCGTTCTTCATTCTTATGCAAAAGGTCTCGCCCCATGACGATCGCCGCTAACAAGGCTGTCTCCATCGACTATACCCTGACCAACGACGCTGGTGAGGTCATCGACAGCTCCGCCGGCGGCGCGCCGCTGGTCTACCTGCAAGGCGCAGGTAACATCATCCCGGGCCTGGAAAAGGCTCTGGAAGGCAAGAACGTCGGTGACGAACTGACCGTCGCCGTAGAACCTGAAGACGCTTACGGCGAATACTCCGCCGAACTGGTCAGCACCTTGAGCCGCAGCATGTTCGAAGGCGTTGACGAGTTGGAAGTGGGCATGCAGTTCCACGCTTCCGCGCCGGACGGCCAAATGCAGATCGTCACCATCCGCGATCTGGACGGCGATGACGTGACCGTTGACGGTAACCACCCTCTGGCTGGCCAGCGCCTGAACTTCCAAGTGAAGATCGTTGCCATCCGCGACGCTTCCCAGGAAGAAGTGGCCCACGGCCACGTTCACGGTGAAGGCGGTCATCACCATTGATTGTGGTTTGATCAATAGGTAGCAAAAACGCCCCGACTGGTTCGGGGCGTTTTTTTGTGCATTGAAAATGTCCCCCAGTCCAAATGTGAGAGCGGGCTTGCCCGCGATAGCGGTGTATCAGCCAAGTATTCGGTGACTGACACGCTGTAATCGCGGGCAAGCCCGCTCCCACATTGCACTGCGCACGCCCTATATGCGGCGCAAACAAAAATGCCCCGCACCTTTCGGTGCGGGGCATTTCTTAACTGTTACGCGGCCTGGGCTACGTGGCAGTTTTTACCACTTAGGCTGCTGCAGCGACGTTCAGAGCCTTGATGTGGCCATTCAGGCGGCTCTTATGACGAGCGGCCTTGTTCTTGTGGATGATGCCTTTATCGGCCATACGGTCGATAACTGGCACGGCCAGAACGTAAGCAGCTTGGGCTTTTTCAGCGTCTTTGGTGTCGATGGCTTTAACTACATTCTTGATGTAGGTACGAACCATGGAACGCAGGCTGGCGTTGTGGCTGCGACGCTTCTCAGCCTGTTTTGCACGTTTTTTGGCGGAAGGTGTGTTGGCCACCGTCGAGCTCCTCGAAAGACTTTTTAGGAAATAGCAAACAAAATAGGCCGCGAATCATGCCGATGACTTGATGGGTTGTCAAGGGCGGCTGATGCGAACTGCTGAGTGGTCGATCTGAAGAGGCGGGTGATTTATTTCCGGCGCTTGACCTGTAAACTCGCGAGCTTTGGCTCTGTGCTGTTGCAGGCGCGCAGTATCGCATAAGTGGGCGCTTTGTTCGCCTGCTCTTTATCTATAGGCGCAAACTCTTTCAATGAATCTGCTCAAATCGTTGGCTGCCGTCAGCTCTATCACGATGATCTCCCGGGTTTTGGGGTTCGTGCGCGACACCCTGCTGGCGCGCATTTTTGGCGCCAGCATGGCCACGGATGCGTTCTTTATTGCCTTTAAACTGCCCAACCTGCTGCGACGCATCTTTGCCGAGGGGGCATTTTCCCAGGCGTTCGTGCCAATTCTGGCCGAGTACAAAAACCAGCAGGGCGAAGAAGCCACCCGCACCTTTATCGCGTACGTTTCGGGCCTGCTGACCCTGGTGCTGATGCTAGTCACCATCGCCGGCATGCTCGCCGCGCCCTGGGTGATCTGGGCCACGGCGCCGGGTTTTGCCAATACCCCGGAAAAATTCGCGCTGACCACTGATCTGCTGCGCGTGACCTTTCCTTATATATTGCTGATTTCCCTGTCGTCCCTGGCTGGGGCGATCCTCAACACCTGGAACCGCTTCTCGGTGCCAGCCTTCGTGCCGACGCTGCTGAACGTCAGCATGATTATTTTTGCGCTGTTCCTCACGCCGTACTTCGATCCGCCGGTGATGGCCCTGGGTTGGGCGGTGCTGGCGGGTGGCCTGGCGCAACTGCTGTACCAGCTGCCGCACCTGAAAAAGATCGGCATGCTCGTGCTGCCGCGCCTGAACCTCAAAGACACCGGCGTCTGGCGCGTGATGCGCAATATGTTGCCGGCGATCCTCGGGGTCTCCGTCAGTCAGATATCGCTGATCATCAACACCGCGTTCGCCTCGCTGCTGGTTTCAGGCTCAGTGTCCTGGATGTACTACGCCGACCGTCTGATGGAGCTGCCATCCGGCGTGCTCGGGGTGGCCCTGGGCACCATTTTGCTGCCAACCTTGTCGCGCACCTATGCGAGCAAGGACCGCCAGGAGTATTCGCGGATCCTCGATTGGGGCCTGCGCCTGTGCTTTATGTTGGTACTGCCGTGTTCTCTGGCCTTGGGCATCCTGGCCGAACCGCTGACCGTGTCGCTGTTTCAATACGGCCAATTCAGCGCGTTTGACGCCTCGATGACCCAGCGTGCGCTGGTCGCCTACTCCGTCGGGCTGCTCGGCATTATTGTGATCAAGGTGCTGGCGCCGGGGTTCTACGCCCAGCAAAACATCCGCACACCGGTCAAGATCGCAATCTTCACTCTGATCGTCACTCAACTGCTTAACCTGGTGTTCATCGGTCCGCTGGCTCACGCCGGCCTGGCCCTGGCCATCAGCGCTGGTGCCTGCATCAATGCCGGCCTGTTGTTTTACCAACTGCGTAAACAACAGATGTATCAGCCGCAGCCGGGCTGGGGCATGTTCGCCCTCAAGCTGCTCGTGGCGGTGGCGACCATGTCGGCCGTGTTGCTGGGCCTGATGCACTTTATGCCCGCCTGGGACCAAGGCCATATGCTGGAGCGCTTCATGCGCCTGGGCATTTTGGTGGTTGCCGGCGTGGTGGTGTACTTCGGGATGTTGCTGCTGCAAGGCTTTCGTCTGCGTGATTTCAATCGCAAGTCCCTGGGATAGAGAGTTTGCCGCGATAAAACGATGGTTTTATCGATTCGATCCATTTGGCCTGCGCTGTTGCCTGTCGTCCGGGGCCGGGTGTGGTTATAATCGACCACTTTATGAGCAAGAAGCGCGTTATGCAGCTGGTTCGAGGTCTCCACAACCTGCGCCCCGAGCATCGGGGCTGCGTCGCCACTATTGGCAACTTTGACGGTGTTCACCGTGGCCACCAGGCTATCCTGGGCCGGCTGCGTGAACGTGCGGTCGAGTTGGGCGTGCCCAGCTGCGTGGTGATTTTTGAGCCGCAGCCACGGGAATTCTTTACCCCTGAAACGGCGCCGGCACGGTTGGCTCGTTTGCGCGACAAGCTGCAGCTGCTGGCCGAAGAGGGCGTGGACCGTGTTCTTTGTCTGGCCTTCAACCAGCGTCTGCAAAGCCTCAGCGCCGCCGAGTTCGTCGACCGTATTCTGGTAGATGGCCTGGGCGTACAGCACCTGGAGGTCGGCGACGACTTCCGTTTCGGTTGCGACCGCGTCGGGGATTTCGACTTCCTGCAACACGCCGGTGTGAATCAAGGTTTTACCGTCGAAGCCGCGCAAACCGTCGAACTGGACGGCCTGCGTGTGAGCAGTACCCAGGTGCGTAACGCCCTGGCCGCTGCCGACTTCGCCTTGGCCGAGCGTTTGCTCGGTCGCCCGTTCCGCATTGCCGGGCGGGTACTGCACGGCCAGAAGCTGGCGCGCCAACTGGGCACGCCAACCGCCAATGTGCAACTCAAGCGCCGTCGTGTGCCACTCACCGGGGTTTACCTGGTGAGCGTCGACATCGACGGCCAATCGTGGCCGGGAGTCGCCAACATAGGCGTCAGGCCCACGGTTGCAGGTGATGGCAAGGCCCACTTGGAAGTTCACCTTTTGGATTTTGCCGGTGATTTATATGACCGGCGTTTGACGGTGGTTTTCCACCAGAAGCTGCGTGAAGAGCAGCGTTTCGCCTCCCTTGAGGCGTTGAAAACGGCGATCAATGCGGATGTCGCCGCCGCCCGTGCACTAGCCGCACCTAGCGCCCATCGCTAACCGAAGAGCCTTAAATGACCGACTATAAAGCCACGCTAAACCTTCCGGACACCGCCTTCCCAATGAAGGCCGGCCTGCCACAGCGCGAACCGCAGATCCTGCAGCGCTGGGACAGTATTGGCCTGTACGGAAAGTTGCGCGAAATTGGCAAGGATCGTCCGAAATTCGTCCTGCACGACGGCCCTCCTTATGCCAACGGCACGATTCACATCGGTCATGCGCTGAACAAAATTCTCAAGGACATGATCCTGCGCTCCAAAACCCTGTCGGGTTTTGACGCACCTTATGTTCCGGGCTGGGACTGCCACGGCCTGCCAATCGAGCACAAAGTCGAAGTGACCTACGGCAAGAACCTGGGCGCGGATAAAACCCGCGAACTGTGCCGTGCCTACGCCACCGAGCAGATCGAAGGGCAGAAGTCCGAATTCATCCGCCTGGGCGTGTTGGGCGAGTGGGACAACCCGTACAAAACCATGAACTTCAAGAACGAGGCCGGGGAAATCCGTGCCTTGGCTGAAATCGTCAAAGGCGGTTTCGTGTTCAAGGGCCTCAAGCCCGTGAACTGGTGCTTCGACTGCGGTTCGGCCCTGGCCGAGGCGGAAGTCGAGTACGAAGACAAGAAGTCCTCGACCATCGACGTGGCCTTCCCGATCGCAGACGACGCCAAGCTGGCCGAGGCCTTTGGCCTGGCGAGTCTGAGCAAGCCGGCTGCCATCGTGATCTGGACCACCACCCCGTGGACCATCCCGGCCAACCAGGCGCTCAACGTGCACCCTGAATTCACCTACGCCCTGGTGGACGTCGGTGACCGCCTGCTGGTGCTCGCTGAAGAAATGGTCGAAGCCTGCCTGGCGCGTTACGAGCTGCAAGGTTCGGTGATCGCCACGACGACCGGTACCGCGCTGGAACTGATCAACTTCCGCCACCCGTTCTATGACCGTCTGTCGCCGGTGTACCTGGCTGACTACGTTGAGCTGGGTTCGGGCACGGGTGTGGTTCACTCCGCACCGGCCTACGGCGTTGACGACTTTGTGACCTGCAAAGCCTACGGCATGGTCAACGACGACATCCTCAACCCGGTGCAGAGCAATGGCGTGTACGCGCCGTCGCTGGAGTTCTTCGGCGGCCAGTTCATCTTCAAGGCTAACGAGCCAATCATCGATAAGCTGCGTGAAGTCGGTTCGCTGCTGCACACCGAAACCATCAAGCACAGCTACATGCACTGCTGGCGCCACAAGACCCCGTTGATCTACCGCGCCACCGCGCAGTGGTTTATCGGCATGGACAAAGAGCCGACCAGCGGCGACACCCTGCGTGTGCGCTCGCTCAAAGCCATCGAAGACACCAAGTTCGTCCCGGCCTGGGGCCAGGCGCGCCTGCACTCGATGATCGCCAACCGCCCGGACTGGTGCATCTCCCGTCAGCGTAACTGGGGCGTGCCGATCCCGTTCTTCCTGAACAAGGAAAGCGGCGAGCTGCACCCACGTACCGTCGAACTGATGGAGGAAGTCGCCCTGCGTGTTGAGCAGGAAGGCATCGAAGCCTGGTTCAAGCTGGACGTCGCCGAGCTGCTGGGCGACGAAGCGCCGCTGTACGACAAGATCAGCGACACCCTCGACGTGTGGTTTGACTCCGGCACCACTCACTGGCACGTGCTGCGCGGTTCGCACCCGATGGGCCACGAGACCGGCCCGCGTGCCGACCTGTACCTGGAAGGTTCGGACCAACACCGCGGCTGGTTCCACTCCTCCTTGTTGACCGGCTGCGCCATCGACAACCACGCGCCATACCGCGAACTGCTGACCCACGGTTTTACCGTCGACGAGACGGGCCGCAAGATGTCCAAGTCGCTGAAAAACGTGATCGAGCCGAAGAAGATCAATGAAACCCTGGGCGCCGACATAATGCGTCTGTGGGTAGCCTCGACCGATTATTCGGGCGAAATCGCCGTGTCGGACCAGATCCTGGCCCGTAGCGCCGATGCCTACCGCCGTATCCGTAATACCGCACGCTTCCTGCTGTCGAACCTGACCGGTTTCAACCCGGCCACCGACCTGCTGCCGGCCGAGGACATGCTCGCCCTCGACCGTTGGGCAGTGGACCGTACCCTGTTGCTGCAGCGCGAGTTGCAGGAACACTACGGCGAATACCGCTTCTGGAACGTGTACTCCAAGATCCACAACTTCTGCGTGCAGGAACTGGGCGGTTTCTACCTCGACATCATCAAGGACCGCCAGTACACCACCGGCGCCAACAGCAAGGCACGCCGTTCGGCGCAGACCGCGCTGTACCACATCTCTGAAGCGCTGGTGCGCTGGATCGCGCCGATCCTGGCCTTCACCGCCGACGAGCTGTGGGAATACCTGCCGGGCGAGCGTAACGAATCGGTGATGCTCAACACTTGGTACGAAGGCCTGACCGAACTGCCGGCCGACTTCGAACTGGGCCGCGAGTACTGGGAAGGCGTGATGGCCGTCAAAGTGGCGGTGAACAAGGAGCTGGAAGTGCAGCGTGCGGCCAAGGCCGTCGGTGGCAACCTGCAAGCCGAAGTCACCCTGTTTGTCGAGGAAGGCCTGAGCGCCGACCTGGCCAAGCTGAGCAACGAACTGCGCTTCGTGCTGATCACCTCGACTGCCAGCCTGGCACCGTTTGCTCAGGCACCTGCGGACGCGGTAGCCACCGAAGTGCCGGGCCTCAAGCTTCAAGTGGTCAAGTCGGCCTTCCCTAAGTGCGCCCGTTGCTGGCACTGCCGTGAAGACGTTGGCGTGAACCCTGAGCATCCGGAAATCTGCGGTCGTTGCGTCGACAACATCAGCGGTGCTGGCGAGGTTCGCCACTATGCCTAACACCAGCCGTTTCGGACGTCTGGGCTGGCTCGTACTGAGCGTGCTGGTGCTGGTCATTGACCAGCTCAGCAAGGCTCACTTCGAAGGTGCCTTGCAGATGTACCAGCAGATCGTGGTCATCCCTGACTACTTCAGCTGGACCCTGGCCTACAACACCGGCGCTGCCTTCAGCTTTCTCGCTGACAGCTCCGGCTGGCAGCGCTGGCTGTTCGCGTTGATCGCGGTCGTGGTCAGTGCAGTCCTGGTGGTCTGGCTTAAGCGCCTGGGTCGCGATGACACCTGGCTCGCGATCGCCCTGGCCCTGGTGTTGGGCGGCGCGCTGGGCAACCTGTACGACCGCATTGCCCTGGGCCATGTGATCGACTTTATCTTGGTGCATTGGCAGAACCGCTGGTACTTCCCGGCGTTCAACTTTGCCGACAGCGCCATCACCGTCGGTGCAATCATGCTGGCGTTGGACATGTTCAAAAGCAAGAAAACCGGAGAGACCGTCAATGACTGATCAGGTATTGGCTGAGCAACGCATCGGCCAGAACACGGAAGTCACTTTGCATTTCGCACTGCGCCTGGAGAATGGCGACACGGTCGACAGCACGTTCGACAAAGCCCCGGCGACCTTCAAGGTCGGCGACGGCAACCTGCTGCCGGGTTTTGAGGCGGCGCTGTTCGGTTTCAAGGCCGGTGACAAGCGTACCCTGCAGATCCTGCCGGAAAACGCCTTTGGCCAGCCCAACCCGCAAAACGTGCAGATCATCCCGCGTTCGCAGTTCCAGGACATGGACCTGTCGGAAGGCCTGTTGGTGATCTTTAATGATGCGGCGAATACCGAGCTGCCTGGTGTGGTGAAAACCTTCGATGACGCGCAAGTGACCATCGACTTCAACCACCCGTTGGCCGGTAAAACCTTGACGTTTGACGTTGAAATCATCGACGTTAAAGCGCTCTGATCAACGACGCTGGCTCCTGTGGGGGCTGGTTTATGTGGGAGCTGGCTTGCCTGCGATAGCATCACCTCGGTGTACCTGATACACCCAGTCGTCTGCATCGCGGGCAACCCCGGCGCCCACAGGGGCTCACTCCTGTAGAGTTGAGTTGATCCAATTTCTTGCCCTGCAAGACACGAGGCACAGCATGCAAATCAAACTCGCCAACCCCCGTGGCTTCTGCGCCGGTGTGGACCGGGCGATCGAAATCGTCAATCGCGCCCTGGAAGTCTTCGGGCCGCCGATTTACGTGCGTCATGAAGTCGTCCACAACAAATTTGTGGTCGAAGACCTGCGCGCACGCGGTGCCATCTTTGTCGAAGAGCTCGATCAGGTGCCGGACGACGTTATCGTCATCTTCAGCGCGCACGGTGTTTCCCAGGCCGTGCGTACCGAGGCTGCCGGTCGCGGCCTCAAGGTATTCGACGCCACCTGCCCCCTGGTGACCAAGGTGCACATCGAAGTCGCGCGCTACAGCCGTGATGGCCGTGAATGCATCCTGATCGGCCATGCCGGCCACCCGGAAGTCGAAGGCACCATGGGCCAGTACGACGCCAGCAATGGCGGCGCGATTTACCTGGTGGAAGACGAAAAAGACGTTGCCAACTTGCAGGTGCAAAACCCCGAGCGGCTGGCCTTTGTCACGCAGACCACCTTGTCGATGGACGATACCAGCCGTGTAATCGATGCCTTGCGCACGCGATTCCCGGCCATTGGTGGCCCGCGCAAAGACGACATCTGCTATGCCACACAAAACCGTCAAGACGCGGTCAAGCAATTGGCCGATGAGTGCGATGTCGTGCTGGTGGTCGGCAGCCCCAACAGCTCCAACTCCAACCGCTTGCGCGAACTGGCCGAGCGCATGGCCACGCCGGCCTACCTGATCGACGGCGCTGAAGACATGCAGCGCAGCTGGTTCGACGGTGTCGAGCGTATCGGCATTACCGCGGGCGCGTCGGCGCCGGAAGTGCTGGTGCGCGGTGTGATCCAGCAACTGCAGGCATGGGGTGCCACCGGTGCCGATGAATTGGCTGGCCGTGAAGAGAACATCACGTTCTCCATGCCCAAGGAGCTGCGGGTTCGCTCGCTGCTCTGAGTGCCAAGGTGCCGGCGTCATTCCGGCATAACGCCTGCTCGGTGGTGTCACTGCGCAGGCTGATGCGCCCGCTGGGGGCAAGTACCACCTGAAACAGGCTTTGTGGCTGATCCGCGTCGCACACGTGCACAGTGCCTGCACGGAACCCTCCCGCTGAAAAAATCGGCTCGCCCAATCCGCTGAAGCGTACCTCGCTCTTCACGGGCCCATTGCCTACGATCGCTACCTGCCCGCTGTCCTGTCGTTCCAGCAGCACCGGATTGTTCTCGTCCAAGTGGCCGCGTCCGCTTTCGTCCAGTATCACTCGCCATCCCTGGCTCCAGTTTTCATCCCACGCGTGAATGATTACCGCACGATTGCGCGCAATGGCCTCGGTGCGGGCATAGCGCATGCCGCTGGCCAAAGCCTGCGCAGCTGTTTGTCGTTGCTGCGACTCAAGCAAGCCTCTGAAACCGGGCACTGCGAGATTTGCCAGGATGCCGCTCAGCAACAGGCTCAGCAGAAGCTCGACCAGGGTGAATCCGCGTTGCGTCATGTGTCGTCCCTCCATGGACGGGTTCACTGTTTCAGGTGACAGGCATAGGTATAGCCGCCAGTTCCTAGAGGGGAGTGATGGCCTTTATGTCCAAAGTATTTCCCTTTGTTCCGGCAGCAGCGCCAGCCGAAAACCGGCGCTAGTCTTGGGCCGCACAGCAGGTTTTTCCTGCTTTTCTCCGGCCTTCGACAGGGATGACGACGGTGATGCTTGTTTGTCCGAACCTAAAATTTGCCTGCGTCTTACCTCGCCACCAATCCGGCATGACGCTGATCGAGGTGCTGGTGGCCGTGCTGATTCTTGCGGTCGGGTTGCTGGGCGCGGCGGTGATCCAGCTCAACGCACTCAAATACACCGACAGCTCAAGGATGATCAGCCAGGCCAGTTTCATTGCCTACGACATGCTCGACCGGGTTCGCGCCAACTTGGGCGTCGACTATTCATGGAGCCGAACCGAAGGCGCGCCGCTCGGTACGGCCAGCGCCAGCGTGCGTGACCTGGACCTGCACGACTTCGAAGCAAATATCGTCGGGTTTGCCGGAGCGAGTGCAAAAGGCTCCGTCGTGGTCAGTGGCAGCGAGGTGACCGTCAGTATCAGCTGGGACGACGCCAGGGGCGCGAACCGCAGCGGCGCACGGGAAACCTTCACCCTCGCCAGTCGCATTGCCAGCGAGCCTGGGGTGGCGAAATGAATCGCTTTGCACGGGGATTCAGCCTGGTGGAGCTGTTGCTGGCGCTGTCTGTCGGGTTGGTGCTGATCCTCGGGGTCAGCCAAGTCGTCATCAGCGTTCGAGCCACCCACGCCAGCCAGCAGGCAGCCATGTTGCTGCAGGATGATGCGCGGTTTGTGCTGGGCAAGATGATTCAGGACATTCGCCAGGCGGGTGTGTTTGGCTGCCTGGCGACGGCCTCTATCGATAATGCGCCGGCGGCCTTTGATCGACCGGTCGGCTGGAGCACCTCGGGCAGCTCGAGGTCACTGACATTAGTCACCCCGGATGCAAGTGGAGAGGGTGGCAGGCCCGACTGGACGGTACTTTCCGACTGCGTGACCACGGCCCAGGCCTATGCGGGCAACTCGCCGACGCCCGCGCCTGGCCAGAGCCGGTTTGCGATACGCCAGCTCACCTACACCTTTGAAGCGGGCCAACTGAAAGTCAGTACACCGGCTGCGCCGGCCAAGGCGGTTCTGGTGGATAACGTACAGGCGTTCGACCTCAGTTTCGGTGTGGCAGCCAAGCCCGGCTCGGCTCGCGTTGCGCGCTATGACCCCGCCCCGGCCGACGAATCACTGATACGCAGCGTGCGTATCCGAATGACGCTGCGAGACCCGACGGGGCGCGTTCAGGATCAGGCCTACAGCGTCGTGGCAGCGCTGCGCAACAGGTTGGAGTAGAGCCATCATGCGCAACTTTGACGGCTTCCATCCACGGCAGACGGGCATGGTCCTCTTGATCAGCCTGGTGTTTTTGCTGGTGTTGTCACTGATTGGCCTGGCCTCGATGCAAGGGGCCGTGTCCCAGCAAAGGATTGCCAGCGGCGTCTGGCATCGCAATCAATCATTTCAAAGTGCAGAAAGCGGCCTGAGGTTGGGGGAATCAATGGTCCGTCGCGCGGGGTCGATGTTGCCGTTATGCCAGTCGATAAGCGCCTGCGCACCGCCACCGGAGTCGTTTTCTGTGGTTGGCACCGGGCAGCGTTCTGTTTCAGCGGTCAGTTGGGTTGCCTTCAAGGGCGGCCTGTACGGCATTCAGGCGCTGGGGCAGGGCACAGGGCTGACGGGTTTACCTCTGCACACATCTGCCAGGTTATACCGCGTGACGGCGGTGGGCTTCAGTGGCCAATCGCGCACGGTTCTGGAGACGGTCTATGCGCAGGTCAACGAAGCAGCAGGGGCGAGATTTCGTCGGATTTTATGGCGGCAACTTCAATAAGGAGCGTATCAATGGGCAAGGATTGCCAGGGTTTTACCTTGATCGAGTTATTGATCGCTGTCGCGATCATCGCGTTTCTGGCCGGGATCGCTTACCCGGCGTATACCGGGCATGTAAAAAAGGCCTATCGCGCAGAAATCGTTGCGTTGTTGTCCGAGCAAGTCCATTACCTGGAGCGCTTTTACACGCGCAACGGCACTTTTATTGATGCAAGCGGCGTCAGTGCGGGTAATGAACGCTATAGAATCGGCGCTGCATTGAACCCTCAGGACTTCACCCTGGTGGCCACGCCTGCCGTCGGCTCAGTCATGGCAGGCGACCCATGCGCTGAATTCAGCCTGAGCAGCTCCGGCGTGCGCAGCAACCCGGGCGCGGCACCTGGAGTGTCGCGCAAGGCGTGCTGGGGGCAATGATGAGAGTGCTGGATGAGTGGGCGCCCGGTGCGCTTTTCCCTTTTTATCGGCTGGATCAAATGATGGCTAAGCAACAGCAAGTGGTGATTGTCGGTGGCGGAGTAATCGGGTTGTTGACGGCGTACAACCTGGCCACCCAAGTGCAGGCCGTCATACTGCTGGAGCGCTCCGGGCTTGGCCAGGAGTCCTCCTGGGCCGGCGGCGGGATCGTGTCGCCGCTGTATCCGTGGCGCTATAGCCCGGCGGTCACCGCGCTGGCGCATTGGTCCCAGGATTTTTATCCGCAATTGGCCGAACGTCTGTTCGCGGCCACGGGTGTTGATCCAGAGGTTCATACCACGGGCCTTTACTGGCTGGACCTGGAAGACGAGGCCCAGGCGTTGGCCTGGGCTGCCCGCGAGGGACGGCCGCTGAGCAAAGTGGATGTGTCGGCTGCGCACGATGCCGTGCCGGTACTGGGCGGCGGGTATTCCCAGGCGATTTACATGGCGGACGTGGCCAATGTGCGCAACCCGCGCCTGGTCAAATCCCTCAAGGCGGCGCTGTTGGCGCTGCCTGGTGTGACCCTTCATGAGCAGTGCGAAGTACAGGGTTTTGTACTTGAAGGCGAAGACGTAGTGGGCGTGAATACCGCTGCGGGACCGATTCTTGGCGACCAGATAGTGTTGGCTGCGGGTGCCTGGAGCGGTGAGTTGCTTGGCAAGTTGGGCTTGGCGCTGCCGGTGGAGCCGGTCAAAGGCCAAATGATTTTGTACAAATGCGCCTCGGATTTCCTTTCGAGCATGGTCCTGGCCAAGGGGCGTTATGCGATCCCACGGCGTGATGGGCACATTCTGATCGGCAGCACGCTTGAACACGAAGGGTTCGACAAGACCCCGACCGACTCGGCGCTGGAAAGCCTCAAGGCTTCGGCTGTGGAGTTGATTCCTGCCTTGGCGGACGCCGAGGTCGTGGGGCATTGGGCCGGTTTGCGGCCCGGCTCACCGGAAGGTATCCCTTATATCGGTGAAGTCCCGGGCTTCAAAGGGTTGTGGCTCAATTGCGGGCATTACCGCAATGGCTTGGTGCTTGCGCCGGCATCCTGCCAGTTGTTTGCCGACTTGTTGCTGGGGCGTACGCCGATCATTGACCCGGCGCCTTATGCGCCCGCAGGTCGAATCAACGCTGGATAGACTTCGGCCCCTGTTCCAGGTGTGCCTGAGTGCAATACCACTCCTGGCGTGAACTCAGCGCGCGATCCTGCGGCAAGTGCACGCCGCAGTGGGCGCAGCGCACCATCAGGGCTGCGTCAGGCTCGCTGGCGCGTTGCTGCCGGGCGGCCGGGCTTTTGAATTTGCGCCAGAACCATACCGCGGCAGCAATGACGGCAATCCAGAACAGTAGACGAAGCATGATGGGCAGTTTCTCGACAAGGAATGCGCCAGTTTAGCCAAGGTCGTGGCAGGCGCACAGCGCAATAACGCCGGGCAATAAAAAAGGAGCCTCGAAAGGCTCCTTCTTGATGACGCTGAGTGCAATCAGTCGAATACGCCGAACGTCATGTAGCTGAACCACGAACGATCTTCGTTGTTGCCAAGGGCCTGCGGCTCTTGCTCTTCGATCACATCGCCATTCTCGTCATGCGGCTTGAGCTCCGACGGAATTGCTTCCTTGGCGTCCTGGAACTGTTTGATCACGTCCTGGTTGGCGCGGGTTTCGCCCGGCGGCAAGGGTGGACGGGAACTGATCAGGCCCAGGGTGTACTTGCTCAGCCACGAACGGTTGTCTGTTTCGGCAACCCGAGGCACAAACTGGCCGTCTTTCAAGCTTGGCGAGTCTGGGTAGTTGAGCTTCAGGGTTTCCAGGCTGGTGGCTGCCAATGCATCCAGGTGCAACGCCTGGTAAGCCTCGGTCATCACCGCCAGGCCGTCACCCACGGAAGGGGTTTCCTGGAAGTTCTCCACTACATAGCGCCCACGGTTGGCGGCAGCCACGTATGCCTGACGGGTCAGGTAGTAGTCAGCCACGTGAATCTCGTAGGAAGCCAGCAGGTTGCGCAGGTAGATCATGCGCTGCTTGGCGTCCGGCGCGTAGCGGCTGTTGGGGTAGCGGCTGGTCAGCTGGGCGAACTCGTTGTAGGAGTCGCGGGCAGCGCCGGGGTCACGCTTGGTCATGTCCAGCGGCAGGAAGCGCGCCAGCAGGCCCACGTCCTGGTCGAACGAGGTCAGGCCTTTCATGTAGTAGGCGTAGTCCACGTTCGGATGCTGCGGGTGCAGGCGGATAAAACGCTCGGCGGCGGATTTGGCAGCTTCCGGCTCGGCGTTCTTGTAGTTGGCGTAGATCAGCTCGAGCTGTGCCTGGTCGGCGTAGCGCCCGAACGGATAACGTGACTCCAGGGCCTTCAGCTTGGCTGTGGCACTGGTGTAGCTATTATTGTCCAAGTCTTTTTGAGCTAATTGATACAGCTCGACTTCGCTCAGGTTTTCGTCGACGACTTCCTTTGTTGACGAGCAAGCAGCAGTCATGGCGAGGATGGCGATCAGCAGCAGGTGTTTCACTTGCATGGCGGCTTGCGTCCCTATGACGGCCGCTGTCTTGGGCGGGGCCGTCCTGTTATGATGAGCGCCCCGTTGAAAGCCTCGGGGCAAAAGACGCCGTATTTAACCACAAGCGCGCAGCCGAAACCAAAGGCTGTGCCACGCCTAGTCTGAGCATGTCCGATAAAATTGAACTTCGCGCAGAGGTGCCGTCCGAATTGGGCGGCCAACGCCTCGATCAAGTCGCCGCACAATTATTCGCTGAGCACTCGCGCTCGCGCCTTTCCGCCTGGATCAAAGACGGCCGCCTGACTGTGGATGGAGCGGTTATCCGCCCGCGAGACATAGTCCATGGCGGTGCGATTCTTGAGCTGACTGCCGAGCAGGAAGCCCAGGGAGAATGGGTCGCCCAGGACATCGAGCTGGACATCGTCTATGAAGACGATGACATCCTGGTCATCAATAAACCCGCAGGCCTGGTGGTTCACCCGGCCGCCGGGCACGCTGATGGCACCTTGCTCAATGCCTTGCTGCACCACGTGCCGGACATCATCAATGTCCCGCGCTGCGGCATCGTGCACCGCCTGGACAAAGACACCACCGGCTTGATGGTGGTGGCCAAGACCATCCAGGCCCAGACGCAACTGGTCACACAGTTGCAGAGCCGTAGCGTCAGCCGCATCTACGAGTGCATCGTGATCGGCGTGGTGGTGGCGGGTGGCAAGATCAACGCCCCTATCGGTCGCCACGGCCAGCAGCGTCAGCGTATGGCGGTGATGGAAGGCGGCAAGCAGGCCGTCAGCCACTACCGTGTGCTGGAGCGTTTCCGGTCCCACACTCACGTGCGGGTCAAGCTGGAAACCGGCCGTACGCACCAGATCCGCGTGCACATGGCGCACATTAACTTCCCGTTGGTCGGAGATCCGGCCTACGGCGGTCGCTTCCGTATTCCGCCGGCGGCGAGTCAGACCATGGTTGAATCGCTGAAATCTTTCCCGCGTCAGGCGCTGCATGCACGTTTCCTGGAGCTGGATCATCCGACGAGCGGTAAGCGGATGAGCTGGGAATCGCCTCTTCCAGACGATCTGGTCTGGTTGTTGTCGCTGCTCAAGCAGGATCGCGAGGCGTTTATCGGATGAATGACTGGCTGATTCCTGACTGGCCTGCGCCGGCTCAGGTTAAAGCCTGCGTCACCACCCGTGCGGGCGGCGTCAGTCTGGCGCCGTTCGACAGCCTCAACCTGGGCGATCATGTCGAGGACAGCCTTGAAGCCGTCCTTGAGAATCGCCGTCGCCTGACCGACGCCTTTGATATTCAGCCTGCGTGGCTGCGCCAAGTTCACGGGGTGACCGTGGTCGAGGCTGACCCCTCGCGCATCGCCGAAGCCGATGGCAGCTGGACCAGCACGCCTGGTATCGCCTGCACATCCATGACTGCCGATTGCCTGCCCGCGTTGTTCTGCAACCGCGCCGGTACTCGCGTGGCGGCCGCCCATGCCGGTTGGCGTGGGCTGGCAGCGGGTGTGCTCGAAGCGGCTTTCGAAAGCCTGGGCTGCGAACCTGCCGATGTATTGGTCTGGCTGGGCCCTGCCATTGGCCCGCAAGCCTTTGAAGTCGGCCCGGAGGTGCGTGAAGCCTTCATGCAGCAGCTGCCGACGACCGCCGAAGCCTTCGTGCCAAGCCACAATCCCGCCAAGTACATGGCCGACATCTACCAGTTGGCGCGCCTGCGGCTCGCCGCACGTGGAATCACCGCTGTCTATGGTGGCGGTTATTGCACCGTGACTGACCCGCGCTTCTTTTCTTACCGTCGCAGCCCTCGCACGGGTCGATTTGCCTCCCTTATCTGGCTTGAGCGCTAGACTCACTTGACTTGGGTCAACGCTGATCCACATCCACGATAGCCCGCTTGAATCCTGCAGAATCCACCCCATCTATAGGGGTATCTGGCAGGTTTCTTCATTCAGGATGCGTTTTTCGCGAGCAAGCTCGCTCGCACATAGCTCCGGCCTGCTCAAAAGGAAGGTGACTAATGCGTATTGATCGTTTAACCAGCAAATTGCAGTTAGCTCTATCGGACTCCCAATCCCTGGCGGTCGGCCTCGACCATCCGGCCATTGAGCCTGCGCACTTGATGCAGGCGCTTCTGGAGCAGCAAGGTGGTTCTATCAAGCCCTTGCTGATGCAGGTGGGCTTTGACGTCAACAGCCTGCGTAAAGAGTTGAGCAAAGAGCTCGACCAACTGCCAAAAATCCAAAACCCTACCGGCGACGTGAACATGTCGCAGGACCTGGCGCGCCTGCTTAACCAGGCAGATCGCCTGGCTCAGCAAAAAGGTGATCAGTTCATCTCCAGCGAACTGGTGCTGCTCGCCGCGATGGACGACAACAGCAAGCTTGGCAAATTGCTGCTGGGCCAGGGCGTGAGCAAAAAGGCCTTGGAAAACGCCATCAACAACCTGCGTGGTGGCGAGGCGGTGAATGACCCCAACCACGAGGAGTCGCGCCAGGCCCTGGACAAATACACGGTCGACCTGACCAAGCGCGCCGAAGAGGGCAAGCTTGACCCAGTGATCGGCCGTGATGACGAAATTCGTCGCACCATCCAGGTGCTGCAACGCCGCACCAAGAACAACCCGGTGCTGATCGGTGAACCTGGCGTGGGTAAAACCGCGATTGCCGAAGGCCTGGCCCAGCGCATCATTAATGGTGAAGTGCCGGACGGTCTTAAAGGCAAGCGTCTGCTGTCTTTGGACATGGGCTCGCTGATCGCCGGCGCCAAGTTCCGTGGCGAGTTCGAAGAGCGCCTGAAATCCCTGCTTAATGAACTGTCGAAGCAGGAAGGGCAGATCATTCTGTTCATCGACGAACTGCACACCATGGTCGGCGCCGGTAAAGGCGAGGGCTCGATGGATGCCGGCAACATGCTCAAGCCCGCACTGGCGCGCGGTGAGCTGCATTGCGTTGGCGCCACCACGCTGAACGAGTATCGCCAGTACATCGAGAAAGACGCAGCCCTTGAGCGTCGTTTCCAGAAAGTGCTGGTGGAAGAACCCAGCGAAGAAGACACCATCGCGATCCTGCGTGGCCTGAAAGAACGCTATGAGGTCCACCACAAGGTGGCGATCACTGACGGCGCGATTATTGCGGCGGCCAAATTGAGCCATCGCTACATTACTGACCGCCAGTTGCCGGACAAGGCCATCGACTTGATCGACGAAGCGGCCAGCCGTATTCGCATGGAGATCGACTCCAAGCCGGAAGTGCTCGACCGTCTGGATCGGCGCCTGATTCAGCTGAAGGTTGAGTCCCAGGCCCTGAAGAAAGAAGAAGACGAGGCTGCGAAGAAACGCCTGGAAAAACTCCAGGAAGAAATCGTGCGTCTGGAGCGTGAATATTCAGACCTCGAGGAAATCTGGACTTCGGAAAAAGCCGAGGTGCAGGGTTCTGCGCAGATCCAGCAAAAGATCGAGCAGTCCCGTCAGGAGCTGGAAGCCGCGCGCCGTAAAGGTGACCTGAACCGCATGGCCGAGTTGCAGTACGGGGTGATCCCGGACCTGGAGCGCAGCCTGCAAATGGTCGACCAGCATGGTAAGCCCGAGAACCAGTTGCTGCGCAGCAAGGTGACCGAGGAAGAAATCGCCGAAGTCGTTTCGAAGTGGACCGGTATTCCCGTGTCGAAAATGCTCGAAGGCGAGCGCGACAAGTTGCTGAAGATGGAAAGCCTGTTGCACCAGCGCGTCATCGGCCAGGAAGAGGCCGTGGTGGCTGTGTCCAACGCGGTACGGCGTTCCCGGGCCGGCTTGTCCGACCCGAACCGTCCGAGCGGCTCGTTCATGTTCCTCGGCCCGACCGGCGTGGGTAAGACCGAGCTGTGCAAGGCTTTGGCTGAGTTCCTGTTTGATACCGAAGAGGCCATGGTGCGGATCGATATGTCCGAATTCATGGAGAAACACTCGGTGGCTCGCTTGATCGGCGCCCCACCAGGCTACGTGGGCTACGAAGAGGGTGGTTACCTGACCGAAGCCGTGCGTCGCAAGCCTTACTCGGTGATCCTGCTGGACGAGGTCGAGAAGGCCCACCCGGATGTGTTCAACATCTTGCTGCAGGTGCTGGAAGATGGCCGTTTGACGGACAGCCACGGGCGTACCGTGGATTTCCGTAATACGGTGATCGTGATGACCTCCAACCTGGGCTCGGCGCAGATTCAGGAGTTGGTGGGGGATCGCGAGGGCCAGCGCGCTGCGGTAATGGATGCACTGACCACTCATTTCCGTCCGGAATTTATCAACCGGGTCGATGAAGTGGTGATCTTCGAGCCTCTGGCGCGGGATCAGATCGCGGGCATCACCGAGATCCAGTTGGGACGTCTGCGCGGCCGCCTGGCCGAGCGCGAGCTCGATCTGGAGCTGAGCAGCGAGGCGTTGGACAAGCTGATCGCGGTGGGTTACGACCCGGTGTATGGCGCACGGCCACTGAAGCGTGCGATCCAGCGCTGGATCGAGAACCCATTGGCGCAGTTGATCCTGTCGGGCAGCTTCATGCCGGGCACCAGCGTCACGGCGACTGTGGAAAACGACGAAATCGTCTTCCACTGAGCCCAGCCTGTATGGCTATAAGAGGAGGCCTCGCATTGCGGGGCCTTTTTTTTCGATAGGGCGTTGAACTGTAAGGCAAAGGCTTGTAAAGTGCGCCCCGCAGCAACGTCAGCCCACGGGTTTCTTCTCCCCAAGAAGAAATCAGAAAGAAGCGCAAATCATTGTCTTAAAAGCAATTTAAAGGGTTGACAGGGGTTTTTAAGATTGTAGAATAGCGCGCCTCAGAGACATGAACGTAGCGATACGGACAAGCCGAAGAGAACGTTTCAACGCAGTAAAGTTACACATTTGAAATATGCAGTTCCGTGATAGCTCAGTCGGTAGAGCAAATGACTGTTAATCATTGGGTCCCAGGTTCGAGTCCTGGTCACGGAGCCAATTTCAAAACCGGGGTATAGCGCAGTCCGGTAGCGCGCCTGCTTTGGGAGCAGGATGTCAGGAGTTCGAATCCCCTTACCCCGACCATTTTTGGGTCGTTAGCTCAGTTGGTAGAGCAGTTGGCTTTTAACCAATTGGTCGTAGGTTCGAATCCCACACGACCCACCATTTTTGAGACCAGTTAACGCTGGGATCAGATCTTAAGATCAGAGGTCAAAAGCCCTGGTCGCAGAAGGCGACTGAAAGGTCGCCTTTTTTTTACCGGGGTATAGCGCAGTCCGGTAGCGCGCCTGCTTTGGGAGCAGGATGTCAGGAGTTCGAATCCCCTTACCCCGACCATATTAAAAATCCTCGTATCGAAAGATACGGGGATTTTTTTTGCCTGTTGTTTGGCCTCACTTGTGCGAATTCCAAACAGATATTGTGCTGATGGGTGCGTTGGTGCACTGGTCGCGGCCTCCTAGACTGGGCCTCGTCCATTCACTCGCCTCAAGGAATCTGCATGATGACCCTCACTCCAGCCGCTCACCCTGTCCGTTCGCTATCTGCCGTACTCAAGTCCACGCTTGTTGGCTTCGGGATGATGGTGGGCCTCGGCCATTACGCTGTCGCCGCCGAAACAGCCACACACCCGCAGCCGACCATTCGCGCGATGTTGGGGGCGAAGCCGACCGACCGTCTTGACCCGAAAACCACCGCGTTGGTGGTCATCGACTTCCAGAATGAATACTTCACCGGCCGCATGCCGATCCCTGACGGCATGAAAGCCCTGGAAAACACCCAGCGTCTGATCAAGTTTGCCGACAAGGAAAACATCCGGGTCATTCACGTGCAGCACATCGCCCCGGACGACGCGGCGGTCTTCGCCAAGAATGGCAAAACCGTCGATTTTCACCCGCTGATGAAGCCACGTGCACAAGACACGCTTGTGCAGAAGACCACGGTCAGCGTGTTTGCCAGCACCGACCTGGATGCGCAATTGAAGAAAGCCGGCGTCAAAACCCTGATTATCAGTGGCCTGATGACTCACGCCTGTGTCGCTGGCGCCGCCCGTGACGCCGCGCCGTTGGGCTATGACGTTGTGGTAGCATCCGATGCCAGTGCCACACGGGCTATTACCCGCGCCGATGGCCGTTCGGTAACCAAGGATGAGTTGCACAACTCGGCACTGGCTGAAATCGAAGACACCTTCGGTTCGGTGCTGACCACCTCGCAAATTATCGCTTTGCCGGTTAACTGATTCCCCTGACCACCTTGGGATCGCCTGCTTCATGAACCAGTTATCTGCCATGCGCGCCTTTCGGTGCATCGTCGAAGCCAAGGGTTTTTCTGCAGCCGCAGAGCGCCTGGAGACCACGCATTCGACGATATCCCGGCAATTGCAGCAATTGGAGATTGAGCTGGGCGCCCAACTGATCAACCGCAACACGCGACGCTTCAGTCTGACGGGTGCCGGGGAGCAGTACTACGCAGCGTGCGTGGATATCCTTGATCGTCTCGACGCCGCATCCCAGGCCATCGCCCATGGGCACCAACGCCCCGAAGGCCTGCTGAGAGTCAGTGTGCCGCTGGTGGTGGGCACACTGGATCTGCCGCACTGGCTACCGGGTTTTCAACGACGCTATCCGGATATTGAGCTGCAGCTGTGCTGTGATGATCAGTTCGTCGACCTGGTGGCCGACGGGTTTGATGTCGCGATACGCATTGCCAGCGCCCTGGCGGATACGTCATTGATTGCCCGCACGTTGACGATTTCCAGCCAGGTTCTGGTCGCGTCGCCGAGCTACATCGGTCGCCATGGGTTGCCCCGTTCGGCGCAGGAACTCGACAACCATCACTTGCTGACTTTCATTGGTGCGTCGTCGGATTGGCAACTGAGCGCGGCGCGTGGCGCGGTGGTTACGGTCACCCCATCGGGGCGGTTCAGCACCAACACCATCAGCGCGTTGCACGCGGCCACGTTGGCGGGGGCGGGCATTGCGTGTTTCACCCAGGCCACAGTGCACAGCGACTTGGCGCACGGTCAGCTTGTGCGAATTCTGCCCAATTATTCATTGGGCGAGCGGCACTATTACGCCCTTTATCCACAGTCCCGGCACCTGGCGCCGAAGGTGCGGGCGTTTGTCGACTATATGGCTGAGTTCTACCAGCAGCTCTAGCCCAATAAAAAATCCCCCTATCGTGTGATACGGGGATTTTTTTGCTGCCGTTCAGTCAATCAGTGCAGCTTGAGCCTTGGCTCGGTGCCGCGCCCGATCTTGCTGCCGAGCATCAGCATGGCCGTGCGGAAGAAACCGTACAACGCCATCTGGTGCATGCGGTACAGCGATACATAGAACATCCGCGCCAGCCAGCCTTCCAGCATCACGCTGCCGGTCAGGTTGCCCATCAAGTTACCCACCGCCGAGAAACGTGACAGCGAGATCAGCGAGCCGTAGTCGGTGTACTTGTAGGACGGCAGGTCCTTGCCTTCAATCCGCAGTTTCAGCGACTTGGCCAGCAACGAAGCCTGCTGGTGAGCGGCTTGTGCGCGGGGCGGTACATTGCGGTCGGTGCCTGGTTGCGGGCAGGCGGCGCAGTCGCCGAAGGCGAAGATATTTTCGTCGCGGGTGGTTTGCAGCGTCGGCAACACCTGCAATTGGTTGATGCGGTTGGTTTCCAGGCCGTCGATGTCCTTGAGGAAGCCTGGCGCGCGAATCCCGGCGGCCCACACCTTCAAGCTGGCCGGAATGACCTGGCCGCTGCTGGTGATCAGCGCGTCGGCCGTCACTTCGCTGACCGCCGAATTGGTCAGCACCGTCACCCCGAGTTTCTCCAGGGTTTTATGCACCGGCCCGCCAATTCGTTCCGGCAGCGCAGGCAATACCCGTGGGCCGGCTTCGATCAGGGTGATGTGCATGTTTTCCGGTTTGATCTTGTCCAGGCCGTACGCTGCCAGCTCGTGGGCGGCGTTATGCAGCTCGGCAGCCAGCTCAACGCCGGTGGCGCCAGCGCCGACGATGGCGACGCTGATCTGTTCAATGGTATCGGTCTGCCCGGCATGGGCGCGCAGGTAGTGGTTGAGCAACTGCTGGTGGAAACGCTCGGCCTGTTTGCGTGTGTCGAGGAACAGGCAGTGTTGCGCTGCGCCCTCGGTGCCGAAGTCATTGGTGGTGCTGCCGACTGCGATCACCAGGCTGTCATAGCCCAGCACGCGCGCAGGCACCAGTTCGCGGCCTTCTTCGTCAAGGGTGGCGGCCAGCTGAATCTTTTTCTGTTCACGGTCAAGCCCGCTCATGCGCCCCAGCTGAAACTCGAAGTGGTTCCATTTGGCTTGGGCGACGTAGTTGAGTTCGTCTTCCGAAGAGTTCAGCGAGCCGGCAGCCACTTCGTGCAGCAGTGGCTTCCAGATATGGGTCAGGTTGGTGTCCACCAGCGTGATGTTGGCGGTGCCGCGCTTGCCCAGAGTCTTACCCAGGCGGGTAGCCAACTCCAGGCCGCCGGCGCCGCCGCCGACGATAATAATACGATGGGTCATGGGGATATCTCGCAAGGCTAAAAGAAATCGGAGCAGTTACCCTCGCGAGCGCCAGGCAGCTCATAGCGTCAGGTAACTCAAAAGGCGGCTCAGCAGACCGAGCCCGATCACCGCCACCAGCACCACACCAAGGAGCAGCCACGGCCGGAAAGGCTTGCGCTCGACTCGGTTCTGGGAGAGTTGCAGGTACTCTTCGACATGCTGTTGGTCATCGGGGTTCAGGCGGCTGGTCATAAAGGCCTCGTCAGGTAGACGTTGCAAAAGGGCGCCACGTTACAGTCGGGAGATTGGCGGTATCGCCACAAGCGTAGCCTGTGCCCGCGTCACAGGCTGATGCCCACGTCGAATACTATGCTGCGGCCCAAGTTGTTGCGCAAGAAATCCGGGGCATCAGGATGAGCGAACAGCACGCGGGCAAAGGTCGGCCCGACCAGCGACAGCGAGCGCCAGCCCTGGCGCAGGTATTCGGTGGGAGGCGGGAAATGGCTGTTGAGGTCCAGCACTTCGCGCTTGAGACTGGCGAAGGCGATGAGGTCCAGCTCGCCCAGGTCAATGCCACGTTCTTTGTAGTTGTGCGCTTTTTTGCGCAGCGTCGGCGCCAGGCGCAACAGGAACTCATGGGCGGGGATACGCCGCGGCTTGGCTTCGCGCCGGACCAACTGGCTCAGGGAAAACGCGCTGCGTCGGCGCAGCAACTCGTCGCGCCATTCGTCGTTCAGGCGTCGGCCTTCATCCAGTACAAAAAACACCTCGAAACTGGCGTCGCGAAACAACACATCCGGCGGTTCTTGACCGGCGGCATGAAACTCCTCGGCCCGGTAGGGCACATTCAAGCCTTGCAGCAGGCGCTGGCAGACCCAACGCTCACGCTCCCATTTGCGGGCATTGGACAGGAACGCATTGGCTTGTTCGGCCGCTACGGTGAGCAGGCGCAAGTAATCTGAGTCATCCATATTTGCAGCTTAGCGTCCAAATGATGACCGCAGGAAGTCTTGCTTTAAACGGCCGGTGTAGACTGGCTACTCGACCCTCATCCGAATCAAGGAGTCTGCGGTGAAGTTTTTCGTGGTGCTGTTGCTGAGCCTTTTACCGTTGTGGGCCCAAGCTGTTGAGGTGGGTGAGCGCGTGGCGCCATGGACCCTGCTCGACCAGTTCGACCAGGCCTACACCCTGGATGACCAGGCGCAGATTCTGCTGGTAGCCCGCAGCATGGACGCCGCCAAGCGGGTAGATGCCGCGCTGCAAGGCCAGCCCAAGGGCTACCTCGAAGCGCGCCACGCGGTGTTCATCGCCGATATCCAGCGCATGCCCCGGCTCATCGCCAAGCTGTTCGCCGTGCCGGCGATGCAGGCCTACAACTACCGGGTCATGCTGGACCGTGATGCGCGTATCGCCCCGCGTTACCCAGGGGCTGTGGATAAAGTGCTGTGGCTGCAACTCGATAGCGGCAAGGTGATTGCGCAGCACGAATTCAGCTCCGCCGACGAGCTGCGCCAGGCACTGGAGCAGGTGAAGCCGTGATCAGTGCCGCCGTGCTGGCGCCGCAAACCCTCAGCATCGGCTGGCTGTTGTATGCGCCCGTGGTGATGTGGGCAATCCTGCGCTCGCCATGGGTCGAGCTGTTTGCCGACCGGCGGCGTCAGCATCTGCTGTTTGGTACGGTGTTCGCGCTGTTCATGTTGTGGCTGGTGCGGCGAGATTTCGATACTGGCGTTTCCTACCACTTTATCGGCATGACCGCCGTGACCCTGCTGCTCGACTGGCCTCTGGCAATCGTCGGCGGGTTGGCGGCGCAGTTCGGGCTGTTGCTGCTGGGGCGTCAGGACCTGGCCGCTGTCGGGGTCAATGGCCTGCTGCTGATCGTGTTGCCGGTACTGATCACGGAAGGCTGTGCAGTGCTGGTAGAGCGCGCCCAACCCCGCAATCCCTTTGTGTATATCTTCTGCTCGGGCTTCTTTGCCGCCGCGCTGTCGGCGCTGCTCTGCTTGCTGGCTGCGCTGGGGTTGCTGTGGTTAGACGGCCGTTTCGCGATGCCGGAGTGGCTGGAAGACTTCATCGGCTACCTGTGGCTGATCATCTTCCCCGAAGCCTTCATCAACGGCATGGTCATCAGCGCCCTGGTGGTGTTTTGCCCGGAGTGGCTTGAGACCTTCAACCGTACGCGCTACCTCTCTGCGCCATGGAACGACGACGATTCGCGGCGTTGACCCAGATCAAATCCCGGGCGGCCACACAGGCCCATGCTCTGCGAAATTTATGAAGGAGCGTGGGGCATGAGTGTGTACGAATGGGCACGGCAGGAGTTGCGCAGAAGTCAGGACGCCGCGCAGGAAATCGGTTTCGACCCAGGCTTGACCTTGCGCGCCATGCTCAGCGCCGTGGTGCAGCAGAGTAAAGGCGTACGCAGTTTCGAAGACCTGGCCGACGAGCTGCAATACCTTGCAGAGAACCTCGACGACCAGCAGGAATACGCCTTTATGCGGCCTTAGTGCTTAGGCTGAAAGTCTTCGGAGAACAGCTCGTCTTCGGCATCCGGGCTGACCGGAATCTTGTGCTCTTCCGATGCCCAGGCGCCCAGGTCGATGAGTTTGCAACGGTCCGAGCAAAACGGCCGATTGAGGTTGTCTGTTTTCCATTCCACGGGTGCACCGCAGGTTGGGCAGTCGACGGTCATAGGTTGGCTCATGATCGGCCTCCACGCAAAGTAAGGTAAAAGTGGTGCAGTCGCTCGACCTCGCTGTGCAGCCAGGCGAGGTCCTGGTCATTGACCAGTACGTCATCGGCATGGTTCAGGCGGTCTTCACGGCTGGACTGGGCCTTCAGAATCGCCTGCACCTGCTGTTCGCTGATGCCGTCGCGCTGCAGGGTACGCTGAATCTGCAGTGATTGCGGCACGTCAATCACCAGGATGCGCTGGGTCATGCTGTACTGGCCGGACTCGATCAGCAGCGGTGACACCAGGATTGCGTAAGGCGACCGCGCGCGCGCCAGGTGGCTGCGAATCTCCTCGCCGATCAGCGGGTGCAGCAAGGCTTCCAGCCAGCGGCGTTCTTGCGGGACCTCAAAGATCAGTTTGCGCAACGCGGCGCGGTCCAGTTGGCCGTCGGGTAACAGCACGCCTGCACCGAAGTGCTCGGCGATTTGCGCCAGTGCCGGGCGCCCGGGCTCAACCACCCAGCGAGCCGCATGGTCGGCGTCGACCAGGTCGATGCCCAAATCCATGAAGTGCTGGGCGGCCGCGCTTTTGCCGCTGCCGATGCCGCCGGTGAGGCCAAGAATCCAGGGTGTTGCAACAGAAGTGGTCATTTGAAACCGACAGACTGCAAATAGAAGTCGGTTATTTGACCACCCCAGAGCAATGCAATCCAGCCGGCAATCGCCAGACACGGACCAAACGGCATTGGGGCCGACGCCTGGGGCTTGCGCAAGCGCAGCAGGATCAGCCCGGCAAGCACCCCGAGCAACGAAGACATCAGCAGTGTCATCGGCAGAATCTGCCAGCCACCCCAGGCGCCGAGCAAGGCCAATAACTTGAAGTCGCCATAGCCCATGCCGTCCTTGCCGGTGATCACCTTGAACAGCCAGAACACCGTCCACAGGCTCATGTACCCAATGACCGCACCCCAGAGCGCATCCGGCAGCTTCACCAGCAAGCCAACACTGTTGAGGATCAGCCCCAGCCATAACAGCGGCAGCACCAGAACGTCGGGCAGCAGCTGATGATCCACATCGATCAGGCTCATCGCCAGCAACCCCCAGCTCAGCAGCATCACCGCACCGGCTTGCCAGCCGAAGCCGAAATGCCAGGCCACCGCCGCCGAGACCAGCGCGCCGGCAAGTTCGGTGAATGGGTAGCGGGCACTGATAGGTTCTCGGCAATGGGCACAACGGCCCTTGAGCAGCAGGTAGCTGAGCAGCGGAATATTTTCCCACGCGCGAATCGGATGATTGCACCGGGGGCAGCAGGAATGGGGGCGCATCAGGTTGTAAGCCGGGCCCGCAGGGTCAGCAGGCAATCCGAGCACTTCTTGGGCCTGGGCGCGCCATTCGCGCTCGAGCATTTTCGGCAGGCGCCACACCAGCACATTGAGGAAACTGCCGACAATCAGGCCCAGCACCAGCGCCATCCCGACAAAGAGCCACGGTTGTTCATTCAGCAACGGGTTCAAAATGCCGACCCCAGCTGGAAAACTGGCAGGTACATGGCGATCACCAGTGCGCCGACGATGCCGCCCAATACCACCATGATCAGGGGCTCCATCAGGCTGGTGAGGTTATCGACCAGGTTTTGCACATCGGCCTCGTAGTGATTGGCGACTTTTTCCAGCATGCGATCCAGGGTTCCCGACTCTTCCCCGATGGCCGTCATCTGGATTGCCATACTGGGAAACAGGCGGCTGTTGGCCATGGATTGGTGCAACTGCATGCCAGTGGATACATCGTGACGCATATGTTCGATCGCCTGTTTGAACAACCCATTTCCGACCGCCCCCGCCACGCAATCCAGCGCCTGCACCAACGGCACGCCCGCGGCGAAGGTCGTTGAGAGTGTGCGGGCGTAGCGGGCAACCGCGGTTTTTTTCAGCAGTGTGCCTGCCAGGGGCGCGTTCAACAAACCGAGGTCCAGCCAACGGCGAAAACCGGAAGATGCCCGATAGGCGTGGCGCAGCCCGATAATTGTCGCGGCCAAACCCAGTGCCACCATCCACCAGGCACGCTGCAGGAACTCGGACAAGGCAATGACACTCAGGGTGAAGCCCGGCAGTTTGCCATCGACGCCGGCGAACAGGTTCTGGAACTGCGGCACCACGTGGATTAGCAAGACCGTGCTGACCAGGCCTGCAACCACGATGACGGCGATGGGGTAGGTCATGGCCTTCTTGATGCGCGCCTTGAGCTGCTGGCTTTTCTCCAGATGGATGGCAACGCGCTCCAGCAGCGTTTCCAGGGCGCCGGCGTGCTCGCCGGCGGCAATCAGGTGGCAATACAGGTCATCGAAATAGCGCGGTTGTTTTTTCAGCGCTGTCGCCAGGTTGTTGCCGGCAGCGATTTCCTGTTTCAGGCCCTTTATCAGCTCGCGCATCAGGCGGTTGTCGAAGCCTTCGCCAATAATGTCGAACGCTTGCAACAGCGGTATGCCAGCCTTCAGTAATGTCGCCAGCTGGCGGGTGAACAGGGCAATATCGGCGGGTTTTATCGGCGGGGCGAAGCTTGGCAGGCGTGGGGTTTTCTTGCGGATTCGGCCGGGGCAAATCCCTTGCTCACGCAGTTGTGCCTTGATCAGCGCCAGGTTCTGGCCTGTGGTTTGCCCGCAGACTCTGCGTCCTTTACGGTTGATGCCTTCCCAGGCGTAGATCGTTGCAGCGTCATTCATGTCACGTTTCCGCACACAGGTCGTTGAAGATTTATAGCTTAGTCAGGTGAGGGATTCGGACAGGCTGGCGAGGAAGGATAAAATGTCAGATTGTGCGTCTTGCAGGCGATTGGTCGTGCGTGGATGAGTACACTGGCGCCGTTGCACAATGCGGGGCGCAGGACGCGCCTTGTGAGGGTTTCTATTCTGGAGAGTGAATGTGATGCGTCAGAAAGGCTTTACCTTGATCGAGCTGTTGATCGTCGTGGCAATCATCGGCATTTTGGCCACTATCGGTTTGCCCATGTATACCAAGCACCAGGCCAAGGCCAAGTTCACCGCGGGGTTGGCTGAAGTCTCCGCGCTGAAGGCAGGTTTCGAGGACACCCTCAACCAGGGCACCGTACCGACCCTGGCCTTGATCGGTGGCACCAGTCCCACCGCCAATTGCAAGATCGACGTGGCAGGCGATGTGGCCACCGGCGCAGGCTCCATCAGCTGTGAAATTCTTGATGCGCCTGCGCCCGTGCTGGGCAAGACCATCACGTTGACGCGTAGCGCCACCACGGGCTGGAAGTGCGCGACCACGGCTGAAGCGCAATACGTTGCCAAAGGCTGCGGCGCCGACGGGGCCTGACGGCCGTCGGGCGGTAGGCGAGTTAGTTGCCGCCTGCCCAATGCGGTGCTAGCTTTAGCCCACCGCCCGTGTAGCTCAGCCGGTAGAGCAGCGCACTCGTAACGCGAAGGTCGCAGGTTCGATTCCTGTCTCGGGCACAAGGCAACACTGTTGAAAAAACGCAACACTGTTTCAAAAGGCAGCACTGTTTTCAGATGATCCCAGAATGGTTCTGAAGGCCAGACGAGCCGGCATTCATGCTTGCTCTTTCGTATCTGCGCAACCTTGATGACCCAGATGCATCCCCATTCCTCGATCTAAGAGAACAACATGACCACACCAGAAATGACCCAGGAAGCGCGGCACGAAGCAGCCCTCAAAAAGTACGTTGCGGAGTCGCCGGAACTGCTGGATGAGATCAAGGACCTGAGCGCCGATGATCAAAGGGACCAGATCCAATGGTCATTTGAGGATGAGGCCGAGGCCCAGGGCCTGCAGCCATGGGAATTGACCCTCAAGTACACATCGACGCCGGAAGAGTTCGAGGCCGCACGCCTGGCCTTGCACAAGGAGGCCGCCGAGGTGCTGGGTGTCGACTGGAACGAGTATTGCGGGATGAACAATCTCGCGATCTGAAACCCTGTGCAGGCGCCGGCTTGCCGGCGCTTACATTAAAAACGTCAGATGCTCAGCCGCATCGACAAGTCCACCGCCTTCACATCCTTGGTCATCGCGCCGATGGAGATGTAGTCCACTCCGGTTTGGGCGATAGGCAGCAGCGTGGTTTCATTGATCCCGCCGCTGGCCTCCAGCTTGGCCTTGCCCGCATTCAGGCGCACGGCCTCACGCATGTCATCCAGGCTCAATTCGTCGAGCATGATGATATCGGCGCCCGCCGCCAGCGCTTCGCGCAGTTCCTCCAGGCTTTCCACTTCGATTTCCACGGGCTTGCCCGGCGCGATCTTGTGCGCGGCGGTAATCGCCTGCGCAATCCCGCCGCACGCAGCGATATGGTTTTCCTTGATCAGGAAGGCGTCATACAACCCGATGCGGTGGTTATGACAACCGCCGCATGTCACCGCGTATTTCTGCGCCAGGCGCAGGCCCGGCAGGGTTTTGCGGGTGTCCAGCAGCTTGACCTGGGTCGTGGCGACGAAATCCGCCAGGTACTGAGCGCGCGTGGCGACGCCTGACAGCATCTGCAGAAAATTCAGCGCGCAGCGTTCGCCGCTGAGCAGTGAGCGGGCAGGGCCCTCAAGGTGGAACAGCGCCTGGTTGGGGCTGACACGCTCACCGTCGGCAACCTGCCAATGCACCGCGACCCGCGGATCGAGCTGACGGAACACCGCATCGACCCAGGCCGTACCGGCGATGACGGCCGCATCGCGGGTGATGATCGTAGCCTTCGCCAGCCGTTCGGCCGGAATCAATTGCGCAGTGATGTCGCCGCTGCCGATGTCTTCCAGCAGTGCACGGCGCACGTTGGCTTCGATTTCGGCGGTGAGGTCGGCAAGACGGAGATTCGGCATAACAGGCTCCACAAACAAAGTGCCTCGGATTATAGGGGCAGCGCGCCTGTGAACCCAGACTCAACACTCATTTACAGAGCAATGGCAGAGTTCACTGGCGCAACTACCCTTATTTGCAAGATAATCCTGCGCCTTGCAATTGGCGTCATAGCTTTGACGTCCTGGTGACAACCGGTT
The DNA here is from genome assembly GCF_025466135.1 of Pseudomonas sp. 14P_5.3_Bac1. Classification (NCBI taxonomy): domain Bacteria; kingdom Pseudomonadati; phylum Pseudomonadota; class Gammaproteobacteria; order Pseudomonadales; family Pseudomonadaceae; genus Pseudomonas; species Pseudomonas sp. 14P_5.3_Bac1. The sequence continues at coordinate 129,474 of NZ_JANLOF010000082.1, forward strand.
TTCGCAGCCCCCATCGGACCTGTAGCTGATCGCTCCCCACCCCAACACCGCCGTTTCAGGAGGCCAGGATGCACAATGACGGAAAGGTGGTGCCAATCAACAAGGCGCACCCCACGCCATCGCCGCTTGCGCGCCTGCCGGTGGTGTTGCTGCAGGTTCGCGACAAGGCTGCCCAACAGTTGCAGCAAGGTCTGCAGGAACTGTTCGATAACGCCGATGACACGCTGTTCGAAATGGCCGACAAGGCCCGCAGCAATGTTGACCATCACATCTTCTTTGAAGCGATGCGTGACTTGCGCCTCAAGCGCAAAAATTTTGAGCGCGTGTTCATGGCGCAGTTGTTCGCCGCTTTCGCCAGTCTGGGCCATGCAGAGCCAGGCGAGGCGCATTTGGTGCCGGTGGTGTCGTATGAGGCGGCGCCCGGCACGTCCAGCGACGAACTGGAAAAGGCCGTTGCGCTGGAGGCCATGCTCGGCCGGGTGCGACATCGCGATGGCCTGGCGCTGGGCCAACTGACCGCGCGCTTGAGTGCATTGCTTGGCAAGCCTCTGAGCGAGTGCGACAACCCGTTGGGTCCGGCGCTGCTTTGCGAGTTCTTTTTGCGCGCGGGGCGCAGCCTGGGCGTAGAGATTCGCGTCAAGCTGATCATGCTCAAACTGTTTGAAAAGTACGTGCTCAGTGACGCCGACCAATTGTTCTGCGAAGCCAATCAGTTGCTGGTCGCCACCGGGGTTTTACCCGAACTCAAGGCGGTGCCCTCGCGCCGCCCTGGCGGGCGTGCCGCCCGTGACCAGCAGCGAGAAGGCAACCCGCCAGCCATCGACCCGCCCCTGGATGAGAACGGCCAGCAGGCCTTTGCCGCCCTGCAGGTGTTGTTGGCGGCGGTGCGAGGCAGCGTGGCGCCGACCCTGGAAGCCTGCGCCGAACCGCAACCCATTGCCTCGCGCGACCTGCTGCGCCTGCTCTCGCACCTGCAACAATATGTGCCTGAACCTGAGGCCGAAGACGATTTCGACCTGCGTAACCAGCTTGAACAACTGTTGACCCGCGTGAGCGTCAAGAGCGGCAAGTCGCGTGTGGTGGAAGGCGCCGATGAAGACGTGATCAATCTGGTCGCCTTGCTGTTCGAGTTCATCCTCAATGATCGCACCGTGCCTGATGCGTTCAAGGGCTTGATCGCGCGCTTGCAGATTCCGATGTTGAAAGTGGCGGTGCTGGACAAGAGCCTCTTCAGCCGCGCCTGCCACCCGGCGCGTCGACTGCTTAATGAAATCGCCTCGGCTGCCATGGGCTGGAGCCCGCACGAGGGCTATCAGCGCGACAGCCTGTACTTGCATATTGAGCAAGTGGTGCAGTGTTTGTTGAATGACTTCGTCGAAGACCTGACGATTTTTTCCCAACTGCTGGCGCAGTTCACTGCGTTCACCTCGGATGAACAACGCCGTAGCGCGTTGCTTGAACAACACACCCGTGAGGCCGAAGAAGGGCGCATACGCACGCAAGCCGCACGTGACCGTGTGGCCGATCTGCTCAATCGGCGCTTGCTCGGCAAGGTCTTGCCGCAATCGGTGGTGCGGTTTCTTCAGCAGGCCTGGAGCCAGGTGCTGTTGTTGGCCTGCCTCAAGCACGGCGAACAGTCGGTGCAGTGGCAGGCGGGCGTGCGCACCATGGACGAGTTGATCTGGAGTGTGGGCCTGCAGACAGACACCGAGGCCGGCCGGCACCTGCTGGAGCAACTGCCCGGGCTGCTCACGGCTTTGCGCAACGGCTTGACCAGCGCGGCGTTCGACCCTTTCAGCACCCGTGAGTTTTTTGTTCAGTTGCAGGCCATGCATGTTCAGTCGGCCGAAGGCGAGTGCATCGACGCGCTGATCAAGGTGCGTGAGCCGTTTTCGTTCAGTGTCGGGTTGCCTGATTCAATACAGCGCTTGCCGAGCGATGACCCGGACCTGCTCAAGGCTCACCAGCTGCGTGTCGGTGGCTGGTTTGAGTTCCAGCAAGACGAAAACACAGCGTTGCGCTGCAAGTTGACGGCGATCATGGCCCCGGCCAATAGCTACATTTTTGTCAGCCGTACCGGCCTCAAAGTCCTTGAAAAAAGTGCCGACCAGCTGGCCATGGCATTCAAGCGCGGGGCCTTGCGTACCTTGGACGACGGGCTGCTGTTCGACCGCGCACTGGCGTGCGTGGTGGGCAACCTGCGTCAACTCAATCGCGGCAAGTGATCGCAACCGCAGGCCTGAACGCGGCATACTGGTAACACCTCGTCTCATTCAAGGAACCCGTATGCAGTTGGACCCCACCAGCGGTTGGTGCCAGGGCATTCGCCATTGCCCTTCGCCCAACTTCAACGAGCGCCCCGCCGGCGAGATCTCACTGTTGGTGGTGCATAACATCAGCCTGCCACCGGCACAGTTTGCCACCGGCAAGGTGCATGAGTTTTTCCAGAATCGCCTGGATGTCACGCAACATCCTTACTTTGAAGGCATTGCCGACTTACGGGTGTCTGCGCATTTTCTGATTGAGCGCGACGGCAGCGTGACGCAATTTGTGTCGTGCCTGGACCGCGCCTGGCATGCCGGGGTATCGAGCTTCGAGGGGCGCGAGGTGTGTAACGACTTTTCTCTGGGAATCGAGCTGGAAGGAACGGACGAGCTACCGTTTACCGAGGCTCAATATGTTTCGCTGATTGACCTCACGCGACAGCTGCTGGCGGCTTATCCAGACATCACCCGGCAGCGTATTTGTGGTCACAGTGATATCGCACCGGGTCGCAAGACCGACCCGGGCCCGGCTTTTGATTGGACGCGCTTTCGCAGCGCCCTGCAGGATGGAGGACACGCACGATGAGTTTCCTGGTGTTGGTGTTGGCGGTCTGGATCGAGAAATTCTCGGCCTTGCGTCAGCGGTTACAACGCGACGGTGGATGGTTGCGTGAACTGGCCAAGCTGGAATCCAGCCCGCGTATGGGGAAGCGGCCCTGGCTGATTCTTGTCCTGTTGGTTTTACTGCCGGTGGCCTTGCTGGCGCTGTTGCTGTTGGTGCTGGAACCGGTGGCTTATGGCCTGCTGGCGCTGCCGGTGCATCTGCTGGTGGTGATTTACAGCCTCGGGCGCGGCGATCTGCTGGCTGGGCTTGGGCCGTTTCGCGATGCATGGCGCCGCGGTGACCTGCAGGCCGCCGAGCATGTGGCCGAACGAGACCTGAAGGTGGTGGCTGACAATGGCGAGCAACTGCTGGAGCGTGTTCAAGGCCATTTGCTGTGGCAGGCCTATCAGAGCTTTTTTGCAGTGATTTTCTGGTACTTCCTGTTGGGGCCGGTGGCGGCGTTGGCGTATCGCCTACTGGCATTGGCCAGCGAATACAGCCAGAACCCGCAGGTCGCCGAGCGTGCCGGGCAATTGCGTCACGCGTTTGACTGGGTGCCGGTGCGCCTTCTGGCGGCAAGTTTTGCCTTGGTGGGTAACTTTGTCGCGGTTGGGCGGGTGATGTTGCATGAGTTGTTGAGCTGGGACATCAGCGCTGCACAACTGGTAGAAAAAGTCGGCCTGGCGGCGGCTGAAATCCCACCGCCCGTGGTGGGGCCCGAGGGGATCAACAGCCTGGATCGGCTGTGGGAACTGCTGCTGCGCGCGGCGGTGCTGTGGTATGCCGGGTTTGCGATCTGGACCGTACTGCCGTAGCTAGCCAGACGAGCGGGTTTTTGTGGCAAGGGACTTTGCGCCCACGCCACAAAAAACCGCTCAGCGCAGGTCGTTAACCTTACGTTACAAAACTCCCTTTCAAATTGAGCTATACAGACAGAGCGCCAAATAGTGGCTATCTGCCGCTTCCCCCTGCGCCTCAATAAAAATAATAGAAAGGGAGTACACCTTTGAAGAGCTTGCTCTATCCCGCCATCGCGCTGATGAACCGTCTGAGTTTCGGCATGAAATTCAGCCTGATCAGCGTGCTGTTCCTGCTGCCGATGCTGGCCACCAATTATTTCCTGGTGCGTGATTCCTGGGCGCAATTGCAGGGCACTCGCATCGAACTGCAAAGCCTCGATCTGCTCGGCAGCAGCCTGGCGCTGCGCCGTGACCTGGAAACCCTCAATAACCAGGTGCAGATCAACGCGGTGCTGGGGCAGTCCGGCAAGGCTGGTGATCTGGAGGGCAAGATCAGTGCGTTGGAACAGAGCGTGCTGAGCCGCCTGCAAGGGCTCAATGCGATGACCGGCGACCCTGAACACACCCGTGTTTTTGATGGCAAGCGCGACGAAATGATCACCGCATTCAAGGCTCAGCAACAGGAAACCTCGCTGCTGAGCAAAAGCGCGCTGATTGGCAAATTGCTCAACAAGGCGCAGATGCTCAGCCAGATCATCGCCAGCCAGTCCGGCTTGAGCCGTGACCCTCAGGGCGATTTGCGCCAACTCAGCGAGCTGGTCACCAGCGTCACCCCGCAAGTCACCCAAACCCTGGGTGAAGGGCGGGCCATGGGCGCTTACTCCTTGGGCCAGGGTTTTCTCAATTCATCCTCCAGTACGCGCTTTGAGGAACTGCTGCAGCAATTGGAAAAACTCCAGGCCGAGTACGCCCTGAAGTTGCAGGACGCACTGGGCGCCAGCACCGCCGCGCATGCGGCGCTCGACCCTCTGGCCACGGCCAGCAGTGCGAGCCTCAAGCACGGCAGCGAGTTGTTTGAAGAGCAGGTGGTGATGGCCGAAACCCTCGATGCGCCGTGGCAGGGTTTTTATGAAAGCGTCAGCCAGTTGATGGCCCAAACCTACCAACTCAATGAAGCGACCCTGACGTTTCTTGAACAGCAACTTGAGCAGCGCCTGGCCCAAAAACGCACGCACATGATGGTGCTGGTCTCGGCGCTGGTGGCGGTGTTTGTGCTGATCTTTTATTTGTATGCCGGTTTCTACGCGTCGACCCGCACCACGTTGCGTCGCCTGGGGGCGATGATGAACCAGGTCGCGGGCGGCGACATGACCGTCAGCTTTGTTGCCCACAGCCGCGACGAACTCGGGGAGTTGGGCCAGGTATTCAACGGCACGGTGGCCAGGATTCATGACTTGATCGAGCGTGTCGGTCACACCGTCAGCCAGGTCGAGTTGCAAGCCGGGCAAGTGCAAGCCGTGTCGGCCCACAGCAACCAGGCGGTTTCCGGGCAGCGCAGCCAGATCGAGCAGGTGGCGACGGCCATGAACCAGATGTCGTCCACCGCCCAGGAAGTGGCGCGCAGTGCGGCGGCGGCGGTCAGCAGTGCCCACAGCGTCAACGACGAAACCGTCAGCGGCCGAGGCCTGGTGCAATCCCAGCAGGGCAGCATCGCGAGCCTGGCGTCGGAGATAGAGGCGTCAGTGCAGGTCATCAACCAATTGGCCACCGACAGCCAGTCGATCAGTGGTGTGCTCGAGGTGATCAAGAGCATCGCCGAACAAACCAACCTGTTGGCGCTGAATGCCGCGATTGAGGCGGCGCGCGCCGGCGAGCAGGGCCGCGGTTTTGCTGTGGTGGCCGACGAGGTGCGCACCCTGGCCCGACGCACCCAGCAGTCCACTGAAGAAATCGAACAGATGATCAGCCGCCTGCACAGCGGTGTCGGCGCGGCCGTGAAGGTCATGGGCACCAGCCATGCCATGGCCAATGGCACCGTGGGGCAGTCGGAAAAGGTCCAGCAAGCCCTGGAAAATATCCTGGGCGCCGTCGGAATGATCGTCGATCAGAACCAGCAGATTGCCGCGGCCGTGGAGCAGCAAACCGCCGTGGCCCACGATATCGACCAGAACATCGTTGCCATCAATCGTGCGGGCGAGCATGCCGCCGAGGGCGCGCATCAGACCGAAACGGCCAGTCGGCTGCTGTCGGTGCAAGTCGTCGAGTTGAAGCAATTGATCGGCGCGTTTCGTGTGTAGGGCAGGCGCGTAGGACTTGGTCTTCCTGGGCCGTGGTGCCCGTCCTGATTTCGCTGTGTGGCTTTTTTGAATGCCTGAATGGGTGAGAATTTGTTTCAACCCGTCACGGTTCAAGGGAGGCACAGCGATGGCCACTGCCATGGGGATCAAAGGGCATTGCGCCCATTGCGACATCACGTTTGAACTCAAGCCCTGGCAAGTGAATGCGATTGCCATCCACGAGCCCTTTGAATGCCCCTATTGCCAGCGCACCCTGCAGTTGATATGCCCCAGGCAGCTGCGCCAGTTCAAGGCGCTGGACCACTGGGCCATGGTGGCCCCGAGCATGGTGGTATTGACCTGCTCGGTGCTGATTGTGGCGCTGGTGGCGGAGTGGGTCGGGTTGCTCAGCGTGGTCGGGCAACTCAACGTTTCGCTGGTGGCGGTGCTGATGCACTTTCTAGTGCTGCGTTACGCCCGTCATCGGCAACGGCTGACGTTGAACTTGCAGGCGGTCAAACCGCTACCAGTTGAACAGCTCGCGCGCATTGCGTGTGCTCGTCTCGGCCAGCAGTAAAGGGCTGATCGCCATGCGTTCGGCCAAGTCGGTGCAGATGTCCGGCAGGTGCTGCGGGCTGTTGCGCTGGCCCGGGTACATGGCGGGCGCCATGTCCGGTGAATCGGTTTCCAGCACCACCGCGTCAAGGGGCAGTCGCGCGAGTACTTTGTGCATGCGCAGCGCCTGCGGCCATGTGGCGGCGCCGCCCAGGCCGAGTTTGAAACCCAGCTTGATGTACTCGCGGGCTTCCTCAAAACTGCCGGCAAACGCATGGATGATGCCGCCGCGTGGCAGGCGAATGCGCTTGAGGGTGGCGATCACTGCTGCGTGGCTGCGGCGCACGTGCAGCAAGGCCGGGAGTTGGAAGTCCACCGCCAGTTTCAGCTGCGCTTCAAACAGGCGCTGCTGGCGCTCGCGGTCCAGCTGTTCGAGAAAGTAATCCAGGCCGATTTCACCGACGGCGCACAGTTGCCGGTGGCCCTTCAAGCGCGTCAGCCAGTCGCCCAGCTCCGTCAGGTCGGCGGGGCGATGCTCATCCAGGTACACCGGGTGCAGGCCGAAGGCGGCGAACAAGCCTTCGTCTTCCTGCACCAGATCCCACAGCCGTTGCCAGTTTTGCTGATACACACCCAACACCACCATGCGCTGCACGCCGAGTTGGCGGCTGTGGGCGAGGACTTGCCGGCGATCAGGGTCGAAGTCCGGGAAGTCCAGGTGGGTATGGGTGTCGATTAGCTCCACGCTCAAGCCTCGTGAATACGCTGCTTGAAGGTCCGGCCGATGGCGTGCACGCCCGGTTGGTACTGTTCTTCTTCGATGGCGGCCAACGCCAGGCGCAGGGCGGTGTCGGCAATCAGCTGATGTTGCTGGGCCATGGCGTTGACCGGCAGCGGCAGGAAGTCCAGCAACTGGGTGTCACCAAAAGTGCCCAGGCGCAGCGGCCGGGATTTGAGCGGGAAGTCGTGCAGCGCGTCGAACACCCCTTGCAGCAGCACGTACGAAGTGGTCACCAGCGCGTCAGGCAAATGCCCCAGTTGTTGCAGAAGTTGCTCCATCAGCTGTCGGCCGCAATCTCGGCTGAAGGCCTCGCCCTGTTCGACGATGACCTCACCCGTGAAGCCTTTCAGCGCTTCATGAAAGCCGGCAGCGCGCTCCTGGCTGATGCCCAGCTCGGGACGCGCACCGATCAGCGCGATCTGCTTGGGCAACGGTTGCAGCAGGCTGCTGGTCAACTGCTGGCAGGCCTGGCGGTCATCGCTGACCACCGAGCAAAACTGCTCAGTTTCCATCACCCGGTCGATCGCAATCACTGGCAGGCCCTTGGCTTGCAGTTCGCGGTAGCTGTCATCGCTGGCCGGCAGGCAACTGGCCACAAACAGCGCATCGCAGCGCCGCGCGCGAAACAGCTGCAGCAACTGGCGCTCGCTGTCGGCCTCATCGTCGGAGCTGGCAATCAGCAACTGATAGCCGCGCGCCCGCGCGCCCTGTTCCAACAATTTGGCGATCCGTGCGTAACTGGGGTTTTCCAGGTCCGGCAGGATAAAGCCCAAGGTGCGCGTGTGCCGACTGCGCAGCCCGGCCGCCTGAGGGTTTGGGGTAAAGCCATGGGCTTCAACCACCGCGCGCACCCGCTCGACGGTTGCGCTGCTGATGCGTTGTTGCGCGGCCTTGCCATTGATGACGTAGCTTGCGGTGGTCACGGACACACCGGCCAGACGTGCGATATCACTGAGTTTCAAACCGGGATTTCCTTGTTTTTTAGAGCTTGCCCCGACATTTTGTCCAATCGTAACCGATTACTGCACACGACTATTGGCTGAGCTCAAGCGCCGAGTGGCGCTTCAAGCTTGCATAATTAGCGCGTAATCTGCCATAAATTCTAGATTAAACGTTTCAGCCAGCGTATTTTTACGACGTTCGCGACTGACTGGCTACTGCCAATTGACCACTCAGTCAGCTATTTTTGAACGCAGCCACGCTGATTTATTCAAAACAATACCTAGTGCGCCCACCGCACTAACTAGGAGAACGGCATGCTTGAGCTCACTGTAGAGCAGATATCCATGGGCCAGGTGGCTGTGGATAAATCTGCTGCCTTGCACCTGCTCGCTGACAAACTGGTGGCCGACGGCCTGGTCGCCGAGGGTTACCTCAGTGGCTTGCAAGCGCGTGAAGCCCAAGGTTCGACCTTTCTCGGCCAAGGCATTGCCATCCCTCACGGCACCCCGGAAACCCGCGACCAGGTTTTTTCCACCGGCGTACGCCTGCTGCAGTTCCCCGAAGGGGTGGACTGGGGCGATGGCCAGATCGTCTACCTGGCCATTGGCATTGCCGCCAAATCCGATGAACACCTGCGCCTGCTGCAATTGCTGACCCGCGCCCTCGGTGAAACCGATCTGGGCGAGGCGCTGCGCCGTGCCGGTTCGGCCGACGCCTTGCTGAAGCTGCTGCAAGGCGCGCCGCAGGAACTGGCGCTGGACGCGCAAATGATCAGCCTTGGCGTGTCCGCCGATGACTTCGAAGAGCTTGTCTGGCGAGGCGCACGCCTGTTGCGTCAGGCCGATTGCGTGAGCAATGGTTTTGCTGCCGTGTTGCAGCAAGTCGACGCGTTGCCGCTGGGCGATGGCCTGTGGTGGTTGCACAGCGAGCAGACGGTCAAGCGGCCGGGCCTTGCGTTCGTCACGCCGGACAAACCCATGCGTTACCTCGGCCAGCCGCTCAACGGTTTGTTTTGCCTGGCCAGCCTTGGCGAAGCGCACCAGAGTTTGCTCGAACGCCTGTGTGCGTTGCTCATTGAAGGACGCGGCCAGGAACTCGGCCGCGCCACCAGCAGCCGCGCGGTGCTCGAAGTGCTCGGCGGCGAACTGCCGCCTGACTGGCCCAGCGTGCGCGTCACCCTGGCCAACGCCCATGGTTTGCATGCGCGGCCGGCGAAGATCCTCGCGCAATTGGCGAAAAGTTTTGATGGCGATATCCGCGTGCGCCTGGTTGATGGCCCGGTGGGCGCCGTGTCGGTGAAAAGTTTGAGCAAGTTGCTGAGCCTTGGCGCCCGTCGCGGTCAGGTGTTGGAGTTTGTCGCTGAACCGACAATTGCCGGCGATGCATTGCCCGCGTTGCTCGCGGCCATAGAAGAAGGTCTGGGCGAAGAAGTCGAGCCGCTGCCGACCGTAAGTGCCCAGCCTGCCAGCGTCGAGATCGAACCGGCCATCAGCGCGCCCGCGGCCGGCAGCCAGATCCAGGCCATCGCTGCCGCGCCAGGCATTGCCATCGGGCCTGCACATATCCAGGTGCAGCAAGTCTTCGATTACCCCCTTCGCGGCGAGTCCTCGGCCATTGAGCGCCAGCGCCTGCAGAGCGCACTGGACGATGTGCGCCGCGATATCCAGGGCCTGATCGAACGCAGCCAGGCCAAAGCCATCCGCGAGATCTTCATCACCCATCAGGAGATGCTCGACGACCCGGAACTGACCGACGAAGTCGACACCCGCCTCAAGCAGGGCGAGAGCGCCGAAGCGGCGTGGATGAGCGTGATCGAGGCCGCCGCCAAACAGCAGGAGGCGCTGCAGGATGCCTTGCTCGCCGAGCGCGCCGCCGACCTGCGCGACATCGGCCGTCGGGTGCTGGCGCAATTGTGCGGCGTCGAAACCGCCCAGGAGCCGAGCGAACCCTACATTTTAGTGATGGACGAAGTCGGTCCCTCCGACGTCGCGCGCCTGGACCCGGCCCGTGTCGCCGGCATCCTCACCGCGCGTGGCGGCGCCACGGCGCACAGCGCCATCGTCGCGCGCGCCCTGGGCATTCCCGCCTTGGTAGGCGCAGGCGCGGCGGTGTTGCTGCTCGCGTCCGGCACGCCGTTGTTGCTCGATGGCCAGCGCGGTCGCCTGCATGTCGACCCCGACGCCACCACCTTGCAACGCGCCAGCGTCGAGCGCGACACCCGCGAACAGCGCCTGCAAGCGGCTTCGGCACAGCGCCACGAACCGGCGTTGACCCGTGACGGTCACGCCGTGGAAGTGTTCGCCAATATCGGTGAAAGCGCTGGCGTTGCCGGCGCGGTGGAGCAGGGCGCCGAAGGCATCGGCCTGCTGCGCACCGAGCTGATTTTCATGGCTCACCCACAAGCGCCGGATGAAGCCACTCAGGAAGCCGAATACCGCCGCGTACTCGACGGCCTTGGCGGTCGCCCGCTGGTGGTGCGCACCCTCGATGTTGGGGGTGATAAACCACTGCCGTACTGGCCGATCGCCGAGGAAGAAAACCCCTTCCTCGGTGTGCGCGGTATTCGCCTGACCTTGCAACGCCCGCAGATCATGGAAGCGCAATTGCGTGCGCTGCTGCGCTCGGCGGACAACCGACCGCTGCGCATCATGTTTCCCATGGTCGGCAGCGTCGATGAATGGCGCGCGGCCCGGGACATGACCGAGCGACTGCGTCTGGAAATCCCGGTCGCCGACTTGCAGTTGGGCATCATGATCGAAGTGCCGTCTGCCGCCTTGCTCGCGCCGGTACTGGCCAAGGAGGTCGACTTTTTCAGCGTCGGCACCAACGACCTGACCCAGTACACGCTTGCCATTGACCGTGGCCACCCAACCTTGTCGGCCCAGGCCGACGGCCTGCACCCGGCGGTGCTGCAACTGATCGACATCACCGTGCGTGCCGCCCACGCCCATGGCAAGTGGGTGGGCGTGTGCGGCGAATTGGCGGCGGACCCGCTGGCGGTGCCGGTGCTGATCGGGCTGGGGGTGGACGAGTTGAGCGTGTCGGCCCGCAGCATTCCTGAAGTGAAGGCGCGGGTACGCGAATTCAGTCTGAGCGAGGCCCAGGGCCTGGCGCAAAAAGCCCTTGCGGTGGGTTCGCCCGCGCAAGTGCGAGCCCTAGTGGAGGCCGTGTAAATGGCGAAGATTCTGACCCTGACGCTGAACCCGGCGTTGGACCTCACGGTACGCCTGGCACGCCTGGAGCCGGGTGCCGTCAACCGCAGCGAAACCCTGCTGACCCACGCTGCCGGCAAAGGTGTGAATGTCGCCCAAGTGTTGGCGGACCTTGGTCATCACGTCACCGTCGGCGGCTTTCTGGGTGAAGACAATCCGCAAGCCTTCGAGGCGTTGATTGCCCGGCGTGGTTTTGCCGATGCGTTTATTCGCGTGCCGGGCGAAACCCGCAGCAACATCAAGATCGCCGAGCAGGACGGCCGGGTCACCGACGTCAATGCGCCGGGACCGCAGGTCAGTGAGCAGGCCCAGCAGGCGTTGCTCGATCAACTGACGCGGATTGCGCCAGGGCATGACGCGGTGGTGGTCGCCGGCAGTTTGCCGCGCGGCATCAGCGCACAGTGGTTCCAGGGCTTGCTGGAACACCTGAAAAGCCTCGGTTTGAAAGTCGCCCTCGACACCAGCGGCGAAGCCTTGCGCGCCGGTTTGCAGGCGGGCCCGTGGCTGATCAAACCCAACACTGAAGAATTGGCCGAGGCCTTGGATTGCCCCACGGACTCCATCGCGCAACAGGCCCAGGCCGCCGAGCGTCTGCACGCCCAAGGCGTGGAACATGTGGTGGTGTCCCACGGTGCCGACGGCGTGAACTGGTTCAGTCCGGGTACCGCGCTGCACGCCACGCCGCCCAAGGTCAGCGTCGCCAGTACGGTGGGCGCCGGCGACTCGCTGCTGGCCGGGATGCTTCACGGTTTGCTCAGGGTTGATCTGCCGCAAACCACCTTGCGGCGCGCCACGGCAATTGCCGCGATGGCCGTCACACAGATCGGGTTTGGCATCAGCGATGACGCGCAGTTGGCGCGTCTCGAAAGCGGCGTCCATGTGCGCGCGCTGACAGAACAATAAGAGGGTTTGTGATGAAGTTAGCCATTGTTACCGCCTGCCCGAACGGCATGGTCACCAGTGTGCTGTGCGCCCGCTTGTTGGACGCCGCCGCGCAGCGCCAGGGCTTGCACACCAGCGTCGAAGTGGTGGACGTGCAGCACCCGGAACGCCAGTTGTCCCAGGCCACGCTCGATGACGCCGATTGGGTGTTGCTGGTCAGCAGCACGCCGGTGGAGATGCAGCGGTTTGTCGGCAAGCGCGTGTTCCAGAGCACGCCGGCCCAGGCGTTGGCGGATGTGGACGCAGTATTGCGTCGCGGCGCCGAAGAGGCTGAGGTCTATGTGGCGACGCAGCAGGCAGCCAAAACCGCGCCGCGTATCGTCGCGGTCACGGCCTGCCCAACCGGCGTAGCGCACACCTTTATGGCGGCTGAAGCCTTACAGCAAACCGCCAAGCGCTTGGGCTACGACTTGCAGGTCGAGACCCAGGGCTCGGTGGGCGCGCGCACGCCTTTGAGCCCGGAGGCCATCGCCAATGCCGATGTGGTGTTGCTGGCGGCCGACATTGAAGTGGCCACCGAGCGCTTCGCCGGCAAGAAGATTTACCGCTGTGGCACCGGCATTGCCCTCAAGCAATCCGAAGCCACGCTCAACAAAGCCTTGGCCGAAGGCGCGGTGGAAAGCGCGGCCGGCAGCGCGGTGGCGAAAAAATCGGAAAAGACCGGCGTGTACAAACACCTGCTCACCGGTGTGTCGTTCATGTTGCCGATGGTGGTGGCCGGCGGCTTGCTGATCGCCTTGTCGTTTGTGTTCGGCATTCATGCCTTTGAAGAAAAGGGCACCTTGGCGGCGGCACTCAAAACCGTCGGCGACCAGGCCTTCATGCTGATGGTGCCGCTGCTGGCGGGCTATATCGCCTACTCGATTGCCGACCGCCCCGGCCTCGCGCCGGGCATGATTGGCGGCCTGCTCGCGGGCACGTTGGGCGCGGGGTTTATCGGCGGGATTTTCGCCGGTTTCCTCGCCGGTTATTGCGTCAAGTTGATCACCCGCGCGGTGAAGTTGCCGCAGAGCCTGGAGGCGCTCAAGCCGATCCTGATCATTCCATTGCTGGCGAGTTTGTTCACCGGCCTTGCGATGATTTATCTGGTCGGCCCGCCGGTCGCGCGGCTGCTCACCAGCCTGACCGACTTTCTCAGCACCATGGGCACCACCAACGCGGTGCTGCTGGGCATCCTCCTGGGCGGCATGATGTGCGTCGATCTGGGTGGGCCGATCAACAAGGCGGCGTATGCGTTTTCCGTCGGCTTGCTGGCCGCTTCCAGCGGCGCGCCGATGGCCGCGACCATGGCCGCTGGCATGGTGCCGCCGATTGGCATGGGCATCGCCACGTTCCTGGCGCGGCGCAAGTTCGCCCAGACCGAGCGCGAAGCCGGCAAGGCCGCGATGATTCTGGGCCTGTGCTTTATCTCCGAAGGCGCGATTCCGTTTGCGGCCAAAGACCCGCTGCGCGTGATCCCGGCCAGCATCGCCGGTGGCGCCTTGACCGGCGCGCTGTCGATGTATTTCGGCTGCAAACTGGCGGCGCCTCATGGTGGCCTGTTTGTGCTGATCATTCCCAATGCGATGAACCATGCCCTGCTGTACTTGCTGGCGATTGTTGCCGGCAGCCTGTTGACGGGGTTGGTGTATGCGCTGATCAAGCGCCCTGAGGCGCTGGAACTCACAGTAGCTCCGGGAAAGGCCTGACACCGGCCAAAAATTTGGGAGCGGGCTTGCTCGCGAACGCAGTGTGCCAGTCAATGTATTGGTTGATTGACACTGCGCTTTCGCGGGCAAGCCCGCTCCCACATTTGGGGCTCCAGGGTTGCCGAGTCGGGTGTCACATCCGCTTCATCCCCGCGTGCTTTAGTTGACCTTTTGATACTCAAGAGGGCACCTGCATGAGCCACTTCGACCTCGGCCGTCGCCGCGTGATGCAAGCCGTCGGCGCGGGCCTGCTGCTGCCGGGCCTGGCGCCGGCGGTGATCGCGTCGGTCAAGGACCGGCCGCAACTCACCGATGGCGTGCAGTCCGGCGACCTGCTGGGCGACCGTGCGATGATCTGGAGCCGCAGCGACCGCCCGGCCAAGATGGTGGTGGAATGGGACACCCGCAGCGTGTTCAGCAACCCGCGAAAATTCATCTCGCCACTGGCCGACAGCCGCACCGACTTTACTGCCCGCGTCGAACTCACGGGGTTACCGGTCGACCAGGCGATCTTTTACCGCGTGCATTTTGAAGACGCCCAGACCGGCGTCGCCAGCGAGCCGTGGTTTGGCCACCTGCGCAGCGTGCCGCAACAACGCCGTGACATCCGTTTTGTGTGGAGCGGCGACACCGTCGGCCAGGGCTTTGGTATCAACCCGGACATTGGCGGCATGCGCATCTACGAAGCGATGCGCTTGCGCCTGCCGGACTTTTTTATCCACAGCGGCGACACCATCTACGCCGACGGCCCGGTGCCGGCGCAACTGAGCGTTGAAGACGGGCGCATCTGGCGCAACATCACCACCGAAGCCAAGAGCAAAGTCGCCGAAACCCTGGATGAATACCGCGGTAATTACCGCTACAACCTGTTCGACGAAAACGTGCGCCGCTTCAACGCCGAGGTGCCGCAGATCTGGCAATGGGACGATCACGAGGTGGTGAATAACTGGTCGCCGAGCAAGCAACTCGATGAGCGCTATCAGACCAAGGACATCAACACCCTGGTCGGCCGCGCACGTCAGGCCTGGCTGGAGTATTCACCGATGCGTCGGCAAAGCGCCGATGGCGGCGGCCGGATCTATCGCAAGCTCAGTTACGGCCCCTTGCTGGATGTGTTCGTACTGGACATGCGCAGTTACCGCGGCCCCAACGACGACAACCTGGGTGGCGAAAAACCGTTCATGGGCCGTGAGCAACTGGACTGGCTCAAGCGCGAACTCAAGGCCTCAAAAGCGCAATGGAAGGTCATCGCCGCCGACATGCCCATCGGCCTTGGCGTACCGGATGGCGAGGTCAGCCCCGGCGTGCCGCGTTGGGAAGCGATTGCCAATGGCGACCCTGGCCCGGCCCAGGGCCGTGAGCTGGAGATTGCCGAACTGTTGGGGTTTCTGCGTGCCCAGCAGGTGCGTAACCATGTGTGGCTGACGGCGGATGTGCACTACTGCGCGGCGCACCATTACCACCCCGACCGGGCAGCGTTTCAGGATTTCGAACCGTTCTGGGAGTTTGTGGCCGGGCCGTTGAATGCAGGGAGTTTTGGGCCCAACCCGCTGGATAAAACCTTTGGCCCGCAGGTGGTGTTCGAGAAGGCGCCGCCTGCGCAGAACACCTCGCCGCTGGCCGGGTTTCAGTTTTTTGGTGAGGTGCAGATTGACGGGCAGACGGCGGGGTTGACGGTGATCTTGCGGGACTTGGATGGGGTCTCGGTGTTCGAGCAAAAGCTGCAGCCTGCCTGACCTGCAATGCACTTAAACACTGTGGGAGCTGGCTTGCCTGCGATTGCATCACCCTGGTGTCACTGATACACCGAGGTGCCTGCATCGCAGGCAAGCCAGCTCCCACATTTGATCCTCGGTGTTTATGAGGGCTCAGTACACATCCCGGCGATAGCGCCCTTGCTCGATCAGGCGCTCGACTGCTTCGCTGCCCAGCACCTCATGCAGCACCTGGTCCACGCCCGTCGCCATGCCCTGCAAACTGCCGCAGACATAAATGGCCGCGCCGTCTGCCAGCCATCGACGCAGCACGTCCGCCGACTCGCGCAGGCGATCCTGTACGTAGATTTTCTCTTGCTGATCCCGGGAAAACGCCAGGTCCAGCAGGGCCAGATCCCCGCTGGCCAGCCAGCCTTGCAGCTCGTCCTGGCACAGGTAGTCGTGGGCGATATTGCGCTCGCCGAACAGCAGCCAGTTGCGCTGCTGACCAGCGGCAATGCGCGCCTTGAGCAAGCTGCGCAGGCCGGCAAGGCCAGTGCCGTTGCCCAAAAGGATCAGCGGCACTGGCGCCTCTGGCAGATGGAAACCACTGTTGCGACGCAGGCGCAGGCTGATGCTTGAGCCGAGGGCGGCGTGTTCGGTGAGCCAGCCGGAACCCAGGCCCAGGCTGCCGTCGGGGTGACGTTCCTGGCGCACGATCAGCTCCAGCACGCCGTCGCTGGCAATCGAGGCGATGGAGTATTCGCGCATGCCCAGGGGCACCAGGGCGTTCACCAATGCCTGGGCATGCAGGCCGACCAAATGCGCGCGGTTGTCCGGCAGTTGGCGGGTTGCCAGGGCTTGGTTGAGGGTTTGCGCAAGGCCCTCGATCAACACGCCGTCGCTGCCGGCCAGGCCCAGGCCGGCGAGGAAGTGTTCAATGGCCCACGGGCAATTGCGCGGCAGTATTTCCACCAGATCGCCGGCCAGCCAGGTGTGTGGCGAAGGCGGTGTGAGGCCGAGCAAGTAGATGTCCGAGCCGACGCTGTCGCGGTTGAGCAGGGTGCGTCGGGTCAGGGTCCAGTTTTCGTACTGGGCGGTCTGCCAGGCGGATGCCGGCGCATGCCCGGTGAGCTGGCCCAGCTGCTGTTGCCAGGTCAGCAGCGCTTCGGTGTCGCCGCTGTCGACTTCCACAGGCGCGAACAACGGGTTGCCGCCTTGATGGGTCAGCCAGAAATGCAGGCGCCGGGCAAAGCCGCAGAAGTGTTCGTACTGGCGGTCACCCAGGGCCAGCACCGAGTAGTTGAGGCCTTTGAGCGACAGGTCCTGGCCGAGCACGCTGCGTTCGAAACCGCGGGCGCTGTCGGGCGCTTCGCCGTCGCCGAAGGTGCTGACCACAAACAGTGCATGTTCTGACTCACACAGGTCTTGCTGGCTGACACTGCCCAACGGCTGCACCTTCACCGGCAGGCCGGCGGCCTGTAATTGCCCGGCCGTCTGCCACGCAAGCTGTTCGGCAAAGCCGCTCTGGCTGGCAAAGCCGATCAGCCACGCCGGGGCGTCGCTGTGGTTGGCGCCGAGGCCTTTGCGGGCATCGCGTACCTGGCGTTTTTTGCGGCGGCGGTCGAGGTACAGCAGCCAGCCGGTAATAAAGAACAGCGGCATGCACAGCGCACTGACGGTCAGGATGATGCGGCCTACCAGGCCGAAGTAGCTGCCGGTGTGCAGCGCGTAGACACTGGTGAGCAATTGCGACTTGAAGGTCTTGCTCGCGTAGCGGTCATGGGACTTGACCTCGCCGGTGGCCGGGTCGAGGTTGATCTGGTTCAGCGCGCGGTCATGCGGCGATGTGTTGAGCAGGTAATACACAATGGCCGGCTGCCCGGCGACGGCCGGCATGCGGATGTTGTAGGCGCTCAAGCCGGGGCCGGCGTTGGCGTAGATGCTGCTCCAGATCGCGTCGTAGTCGGCCACTGGCGCCGGGCCTTCGGGCGGCGGGCCGCGCTTGCGCATGCGTTCATTTTGCGGGGCGTCGGAGAGCAGTTTGGTCACGCCCTGGTTGTACCAGTCATACGACCAATACAGGCCGGTGAGCGCGGCCAATAGATAAAACAGCAGGCACCAGGTGCCGAACACCGAGTGCAGGTCCCAGTTGAAACTGCGGCCCTTTTTGCGCCAGTCCAGCGTCAGCCAGGCGCGCCAGCTTGCCACCTGGCGCGGCCAGCGCAGGTACAGGCCCGACAGGCAGAAGAACACCAGGATCAGCGTGCAGGCGCCAGTGATTTGCCGGCCGGTATCGCCAGCCGCCAGGAAGCGGTGCAGCTGCAAGATGAAACCGAACACGTCCTGGCCGACGGCGTCGCCCAGGTAGTTGCCGGTGTACGGGTCGAAGTAGCGCATCTGGCCACGCCGCTCGCCCGGCGGTGCGGTGAAGAACACGCGCGCGGCGTTGCCGCTGTCGCTTTCCACCCACAGCATCGACACGGTCTTGCCTTCGGTGGCCTCCAGCTTGCGCACCAGTTCGGCAGGCGGCAGCACGCCGGCTTCGCGTTTTTCGACGCTCAATACGGTCGGATTGAGCGCGCGCAGAATTTCATCCTGAAACGAGACCGCAGCCCCGGTAATCCCCATCAATGCCAGCACCAGCCCGGCGGTAATGCCGAAGAACCAGTGCAACTGGAACAGGGTTTTCTTCAACACGTCGGACCGCCTCGCTCATCTGGATATATAAGTCACGGCGCGCATTATGCCGTGGGCTAACGAGAAATCTTCTGTTTTACACGCAAAAGCCCCACGCATCCGATGCGTGGGGCTTTGGGCCTGAAGTTTGCCGCGTTTAGAAGTGGAAACTGGTGGTCAACAACGCCGTACGACCGGCCGCCTGGTTGGCGAAGTGCGCCGCGTAAGCTTTGTCGTAGTAGGTCTTGTCGGTCAGGTTTTGCACGTTCAATTGCAGGTCGACGTTCTTGGTCAGCTTGTAGCTGGCCATGGCGTCGTAGCGCGTGTAGGACGGCACGTAAACGGTGTTGGCCGCATCGCCGTAAACCTGGTCGACGTAGAACGCGCCGCCGCCGATGGTCAGCTTTGGCGTGATGTCATAGGTGGTCCACAGGCTGAAGGTGTTTTTCGGCGTGTTGGGCATTTGGTTGCCCTTGTTGGAACCGGCAGTGACGACACCCTGGCGGTTGCCGTTTTTGCCGGGGTCAACCAGCTCGCTTTTCAGGTAGCTGTAGCCGGCGAACACTTGCCATTGTTCGGTGAGCTTGCCGCTGGCGGACAGTTCGATGCCGTCCACTCGCGATTCGCCCGCGGTCTCGTAGGTGTTGGAGTCCACCAGAATGCGCGTGTTTTTCTTCTCGGTACGGAAGATCGCGCCGGTCAGGGACAGGCGGTTGTGGAACAGGTCCCACTTGGTGCCCAGTTCGTAGTTGACGGTTTCTTCGGGTTTCAGGTCGCTGGTGTTGATGCCGGTGACGAAGCCGTTGGTTTCCTGGCCTTCACCGACCATGCCGCCGGCAGGCGATGCCGAGGTGGCGTAGGAGGTGTAGATGCTGCCGTTCTCCAGCGGCTTCCAGACCAGGCCCGCCTGCCAGTTGAAGAACTGGCTGTCGTCCTTGATTTTGCTGCGCCCCGCGGCGGCGTTGGTGTTGGCTTCGGTGTCGAAGGTGTCGTAGCGCAGGCCCAGGTTCAACAGCCATTTCGGGTCCAGCTCAATGGTATCGAACACGTAGGCGGCGCGGCTGGTGGCCTTGGTGTTGGTGCCGTAGTAGTTGCGCACGACGCTGCCAGTCCAGGCGTCGTCCGGCGTCGGGTTGCTCAGTGAGGTGCACTGCCCGCCCAGGCTGCCTTTGGCCACGGTGCAGGTCGGGTTGGCGTTCGGGCTGACCGTGTAGCCGCTGACGCGGGTTTCTTCGCCGGTGAATTCCAGGCCGGTGGAGTACGAGTGCTTCATGCCCGCCAGCTGGAAATTGCCGAACAGGTCGGTCTGGTTGGTGGTGGTGTCGGTGGTCGACACTCGGGTGTTGGCACGGCGCCACACGGTGCCGAAACGGCTGACGTTGCGCTGGCTGTCGTCCGGCTGAGTGAGCACGTAGTCCTGGCCGGTGCTGCCATGGCGAAGGGTGTTTTTCAGCGTCATGTTGTCGTTCAGGTCGTGCTCGATGGAGAACGTGCTGATATCGGCGCGGGTCTTGCGGAAGTCGCGGTCCTTCAAGCCGTAGAAGTTGTTGCTGTCACCGCCATCGGTGGGTTTGTCGTGCCCGTGGGCCGTGGCGGTCGGCGAGCTGTAGCCGTAGGGAATGCCCGAGTCCGGCAGGTCGTTGCTTTCCATGTGGTAGTAGCTGAAGTTGACGCGCGTCGGCGTGCCCAGGCCGAAGGTCAGCGACGGCGCAACACCCCAGCGGTCATAGTCGATGACATCGCGGCCAGCCACGTTCTGCTCGTGGCTCATCAGGTTCAAGCGGAACGCGGCGTTGTCGAGGAACTGGCGGTTCACGTCGAGCACGTAGCGGCGGGTCTGGTCGGAGCCGTAGGTGAAACCGCCGTTGGTGAAGTCGCGCGCCTGTGGCGTTTTGCTCACCAGGTTGATGCTGCCGCCCGCCGAGCCGCGACCGCCGAACGAGGAGTTCGGGCCTTTGCTGACTTCAATCGATTCGATGTCGAAGATCTCGCGGCTCTGGCCTCCGGTGTCGCGCACGCCGTCCAGATAAGTGTCGCCCTGGGCATCAAAGCCGCGAATGAACGGACGGTCGCCCTGAGGGTTACCGCCTTCACCGGCACCGAAAGTAATGCCCGGTACAGTGCGCAAGGCGTCCTGCAACGAGGTGGCGGCGGTGTCCTTGAGCACTTGTTGCGGCACCACGGTCACCGAGCGTGGGGTGTCTACCAATGGCGCGGTGTACTTTTGCGAAGCGGCTTTTTCCACCTGGTAGGACGTGTTGTCCTGCTCCTGGCCGGTAATGCTGGTGGCGCCCAGGGAGATGCTGTTGCGCTCGCCTTTGTGTTCGGTGCTTTCGGCCGCTTGCGCCAATTGGGCGGCAGAGCTGGCGCTGAGTGCGACGCCGATGGCCGAAGCCAGCATGCGTGGTGAACTGGCTGGTGTTTTTAGCAGTGTGCGCGACATTGACGTGTCCCTTCCCCAAGGTTGTAAGGCCGCGGAATATAGGGTCAACAAGAGTTTCTATCAATTGCGATACATTACTATTCGCACTGAATTTACATTCTTTACACTTTTTGCTTACGGTTTTTACCAACTCGTTCGTCTCCCGCGTTTTACAGGGCGGATAAGAATCAATACCATTGGCGCCTCTCTGCCTTCAGGTACTGCCCCATGCTGCTGCACATTCCCGGCCTGTTCTCTCGCGCGGAGGTGCTGCGCATTCGCCAAGCCTTGGAAAGCACCGAGTGGGCCGACGGTAAAATCACCGCCGGGCATCAGTCCGCCAAAGCCAAACACAACCTGCAATTGCCCGAAGGCCACCCGCTGGCCAAGGAAATTGGCGCGGCGATGCTCGAGCGTTTGTGGAAAAACCCGCTGTTTATGTCAGCGGCGTTACCGCACAAGGTTTTCCCGCCTTTGCTCAATTGCTACACGGCCGGTGGCAGTTTCGACTTCCATATCGATAACGCCGTGCGCCAGGCGCGGGGCAGCCATGAACGGGTGCGCACGGACCTGTCGTCCACGCTGTTTTTCAGTGATCCAGAGGAATACGACGGCGGCGAGCTTGAGATCCAGGACACCTTCGGCCTGCAGCGGGTCAAACTGCCGGCCGGCGACATGGTGCTGTACCCAGGTTCGAGCCTGCACAAGGTCAACGCCGTAACCCGTGGCGCGCGTTACGCTTCGTTCTTCTGGACCCAAAGCCTGGTGCGTGAAGACAGCCAGCGCACCTTGCTGTTCGAGATGGACGGCGCCATCCAGCAACTGACCCGCGATGTTCCTGACCATCCAGCGCTGATCCAGCTCACCGGCACGTACCACAACCTGTTGCGCCGCTGGGTCGAGGTCTGACATGGGCTTTTTACTGCGCCGTGAAGAAGTGCTCAACGTCGAGCAACTGCAAAGCATGCTCGACGATTCCCCGGTGCGTGCCGCCCAGGCGATTTTGATGGCCGCCAAGGAGGGCGTGGTAGACGCCCAGGCCTTGCTGGGGCAAATCCTGCTGGAAGGGCGCGGCATTGCGCGCGATGAAGCGCTGGCGCTGCGCTGGTTCCAGATCGCCGCTAACGGCGGGCAGTTGATGGCACGCAATATGGCCGGGCGTTGCCTGGAACATGGCTGGGGCTGCGCCGTCGATGAAGCGGCAGCTGCGCGGGAGTATCGCCTGGCGGCAGAGGCCGGGTTGGATTGGGGCCAGTACAACTATGCCAACCTGCTGGCCACCGGTCGTGGTGTCGACGAAGACCGACCGCGAGCGCTGGGGTTTTATCGGCTGGCTGCAGAGCAGGGCCACGCCAAGTCGATGAACCTGCTGGGGCGTTATTTGGAAGACGGCCACTCTTGCCCGAGGGATTTTGAGGCGGCTGTCGAGTGGTATCGGCGTTCAGCCGAGGGCGGGGATTTTCGCGGGCAGTTCAGTTATGCCGCGATATTGGCTGACCGAGGCCGAATCGACGATGCATTGGCGTGGCTGCGCAAGGCGCTGGCGGGCGGCAATCTGAAGTTTTTGCGAACGGCTCACACCGCGTTGGCCGCAGCCAGTGACCCGCAGGTTCGGGCGATGGCCGAGGCCTACCAACAGCGCGCCGCGAGCCTGTCCTGACCAAAAAAAACCCATGACATGTCATGGGTTTTTTGTGTGCGAATTGCTTACACGTAGTAAGACTTCAACGGCGGGAAGCCATTGAATTCCACAGCGCTGTAGCTGGTGGTGTACGCACCGGTCGACAGCCAGTACAAACGGTCACCAATCGCCAGGTTCAGCGGCAGGCCGTACTTGTAGTTTTCGTACATGATGTCGGCGCTGTCGCAGGTAGGGCCGGCGATGACCACTTCTTCCATCTCGCCTTTCTTCTCGGTCCAGATCGGGAACTTGATGGCTTCGTCCATGGTTTCGATCAGGCCGGAGAATTTGCCCACGTCGGTGTACACCCAACGCTCGACGGCGGTGCGGGATTTACGCGCCACCAACACCACTTCGCTGACCAGGATGCCGGCGTTGGCGATCAACGAACGGCCTGGTTCCAGGATGATTTCTGGCAGGTCGTCGCCGAAATCTTCCTTGAGGAAGCGGATGATTTCTTCGGCGTAGGTTTCCAGGCTGTTGGTGCGGGTGATGTAGTTGGCCGGGAAGCCACCGCCCATGTTGATCAGCTTCAGATGAATGCCGTCTTCTTCTTTCAGGCGTTCGAAGATCACTTTGACCTTGGCGATCGCCGCGTCCCACACGCTGATGTCGCGCTGCTGCGAACCGACGTGGAAGGAGATGCCGTATGGCACCAGGCCCAGGTCACGGGCGAGGATCAGCAGGTCCATGGCCATGTCGGTCTGGCAGCCGAATTTGCGCGACAGCGGCCAGTCAGCCGTGGTCGAGCCTTCGGTGAGGATACGCACATAGACTTTCGAGCCCGGCGCGGCCTTGGCGATGTTGCGCAGGTCGGCTTCGGAGTCGGTGGAGAACAGGCGCACGCCTTTCTCGTAGAAGTAGCGGATGTCCTTGGATTTTTTGATGGTGTTGCCGTAGCTGATACGGTCGGGGCTGACGCCACGGTCCATGACCTTGTCCAGCTCGTAGATCGAGGCGATGTCGAAGCTCGAACCCTTGTCTTTCAACAGGTCGATGATCTCGACGGCAGGGTTGGCCTTGACCGCGTAATAGACTTTGGCGAATTCGAAACCGGCGCGCAGGTCATCGTAGGCCTGGCTGATCATCGCGGTGTCGATCACCACGAACGGGGTTTCTTGCTTGTCGGCGAACGCCTTCATTTTGTCAAACGTGGCGCGCGCGAAATAATCTTCGACGTTGATCGACATGCTGGGAACTCCTAAGGGCAAACTAATTTGATCAATGGGTGCAAATGAACGTCCTCCGTATCCCCACTTTGGTTCGCCTACTTCCCAAGGCATGTCGCCGAAAGCAAAAAGGCCATGGGATCACTTGCTTCCCTTGGCCTTGCTGTCTCGTCGTCAGTACTTGAGCCGGATGGATCGTTTCCAGCATGGACGTTCGGCGCGAACTTTAGGACGTGAGGGGCCATAGATCAACTAAAAATGTCGCGTTTTTGCACGCGTTCGTCGCAGGACCTCGTGCAGCTACTTATGTAACCGACCGGTGTGACGGATTGATGTTCCCCGGGAGGGCTAAATCGGCGGGATTTCAGCGAGCAAATGTGGGAGGGGGCTTGCCCCCGATAGGGGTGGATCAGTGACTGATGAAGTGACTGACACACCGTCATCGGGGGCAAGCCCCCTCCCACAGGTTGACCTGGGTTGTTTCAGATCAGGCCAGGGCGGTCTCGGCAGGGGAGACAATACTGGTCTTGCCGCCACGCGACTTACCGGAACTCAGGTACTCGGCAATCGATTCCTGAGTCACTTCACCCAGGAACACACGCTCCGCGTCCATCACCGGCAACCACGAGCGGTTGAACTCGTACATGCGCGACAACAGGATGCGCAAGTGCTCGTCATACGCCGCCGTGGCGTTGAACTCGCGCAAGTACTGGCCGCAGGTACCGGTCTGACGGTGCAGGTCGCGACGTCGTACATAACCCAGCGCCTTGTTCTCGGCACAGGTGACCACCACGTAGCGACGGTCCGTTTCGTCCATCAGCTCCAGGGCCTCGGCCACCGGAGTTTCGGGGCTCACCGACGGGGCGTTGTCCGCCGCGTCCTCGGCTTTCACCAGCAGCAGGCGCTTGAGGGTGCTGTCCTGGCCGACGAAATTGCTCACGAACTCGTCAGCCGGGTGCGCCAGCAGCGTGTCCGGGTGGTCGATCTGCAGCAGCTTGCCGGCGCGGAAGATCGCAATCTTGTCGCCCAGCTTGATCGCTTCGTCGATGTCGTGGCTGACCATGATCACGGTCTTGTTCAGCGCGCGCTGCATCTCGAAGAATTCGTTCTGGATCATCTCGCGGTTGATCGGGTCAACCGCGCCGAACGGCTCGTCCATCAGCAGCAGCGGCGCATCGGCCGCCAATGCACGGATCACGCCGATGCGCTGTTGCTGGCCGCCCGACAGTTCACGCGGGTAGCGATGCAGGTATTGCTTGGGCTCCAGCTTGATCATGCTCATCAACTCGCGGGCGCGGTCGTGGCATTTCTGCTTGTCCCAGCCGAGCAGCTTGGGCACCACCACGATGTTTTCCTCGATGGTCATGTTCGGGAACAGGCCGATCTGCTGGATCACATAGCCGATGTTGCGACGCAAGGTCACCTCATCCAGGTCGGTGGTGTCTTCGCCGTTGATCAGAATCTTGCCCGAGGTGGGCTTGATCAGGCGGTTGATCATTTTCAGCGTGGTGCTTTTGCCGCAACCCGATGGGCCGAGGAACACGCAAATCTCGCCTTCATTGACGGTCAGGCTTACGTCGTTCACGGCAGATACGGTTTTGCCGTTGCTTTGAAAAGTCTTGGTCAGGTTTTGAAGTTCGATCATTTGAGCAGTCCTTTTGGAGTCAGCGAGCGTTGCAGCCATTGCAGAAGCAGGTCGGCGAAGATGGCCAGAAGACTGACCAGCACGGCGCCAACGATCAGCATCGACATGTCGCTGCGGCTGATGGAAGCCAGAATAAGTACACCCAGGCCACCGGCGCCGATGGTGGCGGCGATGGTCATCACACCAATGTTCATCACCACGGCGGTGCGCACACCGGCAAGGATCACGGGCACGGCGATGGGCAGTTCAACCATGCGCAGGCGCTGGCCGAAGGTCATGCCGATGCCTTTGGCGGCTTCGCGGATGCCCGGTTCCACGCCCGTTAGGGCCAGGTAGGTGTTACGCATGATCGGCAGCAGCGAGTAGAGGAACACCGCGGTGATCGCCGGCATCGGCCCCAGGCCCTGGCCGAACTTGGAGTAGAACGGCAGCAGCAGGCCGAACAGCGCGATCGACGGCACGGTCAGCAGCACGGTGGCGCTGGCTTGCAGCGGGCCGGCCAGGGTCGGGAAGCGCGTCATCAGCACGCCCAGCGGCACGCCCACGACGATTGCCAGAATGACGGCAATGCCGACCAGGGTGATGTGCTGCCAGGTCAGGTGCAGGACCTGGGCCCAATCAAGATGGGAAAAGGCGTTCAGAAATTCCATGTCTTCTCCTCTTATTGGCTGATGGGATGTTGGCGCAGGAAGTCTGCGGCCACGGCGGAGGGGCTTTCATGGTCAACGTCGACCCGTGCGTTCAGCTGGCGCATGGTTGCGTCGTCGAACAGCGCGGCCAGCGGTTTCAGGTCAGCGGCCAATTGCGGGTGAGCGTCGAGATAAACCTGACGCACCACCGGCGCAGCTGTGTAGTCCGGGAAGTAGTGTTTGTCGTCTTCGAGCAGCTTCAATTTGAAGGCATTCAGGCGACCGTCGGTGGTGTAGACCAACCCGGCAAACACCTGGCCATTACGCAGCGCGGTGTAGACCAGGCCGGCGTCCATCTGCCGGGTGTTTTTGCGGGTCAGGTTCATGTCATACAGCTTGACCATGCCGGCCATGCCGTCGGAACGGTTGGCGAACTCGGTGTCCAGGGCCACCAGGCGCGTGCCTTTGGTTTTCTCGGCCAGGGCTTGGGTCAGGTCGCTGATGCTGTTGATCTGCGGGAATTCCTTGGCCACGTTTTCCGGCAACGCCAATGCGTAGGTGTTGCTGAATTTCGACGGGGAGAGCCAGACCAGGCCTTTTTTCGCATCGAGTTCTTTAACTCGGGCGTAGGACTGTTCGCTGTCGAGCTTCTCGTCCACATGGTTGTAGGCCACCAGCGACACGCCGGTGTATTCCCAGATCAGGTCAAGTTGCCCGCTTTCCTGGGCACTGCGCGCCAGGTTGCTGCCCAGGCCGCCGGTCACGCGGGTGTCGTAACCCTTGGTGCGCAGGTACTGGGAGGTGATTTCGGCGAGCAGGGTCTGTTCGGTGAACACTCGTGCGCCGATGCGGATCACTGGTTTTTCAGCGGCTTGCGCAAAACCTGCGAACAGCAGGACGCAGCTCAATATCAATGTCAGTTTTTTCATGTGAATTCCTTTGCCAAGCCTTAAGACGGACGCAACCCGCGTTCCAGCCAGAGGCGGCTGGCCATGGTCACCAGACCGTCAAGCAGCAATGCCAGCAGCGCGGTGCACGCGGCGCCGAGCAGCAGTTGCGGCTGATTGTTCAGGGCGATGCCGGGGAAGATCAGGCTGCCCAGGCTGTTGGCACCAATCAGGAACGCCAGCGGTGCGGTGCCGACGTTGATCGCCAGGGCTACGCGCACACCGCCGATGATGATCGGCACGGCGTTGGGCAATTCCACGCGAAACAGCACCTGGCGCGGCGTCATGCCGATGCCGGTGGCGGCTTCTTTCAGCGAGCCTTGAACGTTTTTGAGGCCTTCGTAGGTGTTGCGCACAATGGGCAGTAACGAGGCGAGGAACAACGCGAAGATGGCCGGGCCACTGCCGATGCCGAGGACGCCGAGGGCGATGGCCAGTACGGCCAGGGGAGGGACGGTGTTGCCGATGTTGAAGATCTGCATGAAACGTTCTGCACGCCCGACCATGTTCGGTCGGCTGAGCAGGATACCGGCGGGGATGCCTACAACGAGGGCAGCCAGCATGGAGACAAGAACGAGGATCAGGTGTGCTTGCAGGTAAAACAACAAATCGTCGCGGTACAGTTCGATCGTGTTGATGCCGATCCAGTGGACCAGCAGGGCCAGGAGAGCGACGACAACCGCTCCTCCTATCAGCCCTTTGCCATAGCGAATAGCCACAGGCGGACTCCTTTTTTTCTTTTGTCGGCGAACACATTTCCGAGCGGCAATGCCATTCCTGGCTGTCGGCGAATGAGTTCGCGAAAAGCAGCTCGCCGATACCGGCAACGCGGTATGCGATCAAGCCATGAGCGCAGCCTCGTCAGGCTAACTTGCTGATTTTTCAGCCCCTGGTACGAGTGCGGTAGCAGGGGAGTGGACGTCTCTACCTTTTAAAAGGTTCCACACTTGGCAGCATTTAGCCACCCCGAATCGGGTGAACGGTGGTCTGGCTCCCTGGGTTTGCGCTATACTCGCCGCCCTTTTTTGACTCACCTGCCAGGCGATTTCCCATGACCCACCAGGCCGCCGAAGTCGCGAAACGCCGCACTTTCGCCATTATTTCCCACCCCGATGCCGGTAAAACCACCATCACCGAGAAGCTCCTGCTGATGGGCAAGGCAATCGCAGTGGCCGGCACGGTGAAATCCCGCAAATCCGACCGCCATGCCACCTCCGACTGGATGGAAATGGAAAAACAACGGGGTATTTCCATTACCACGTCGGTCATGCAGTTCCCGTATCGCGACCACATGGTCAACCTGCTCGACACCCCGGGCCACGAAGACTTCTCCGAAGATACCTACCGCACCCTGACCGCGGTGGACTCGGCCTTGATGGTCCTCGACGGCGGTAAGGGCGTTGAGCCACGTACCATTGCGCTGATGGACGTGTGCCGCCTGCGTGACACGCCAATCGTCAGCTTCATCAACAAACTCGACCGCGATATTCGCGACCCGATCGAGTTGCTCGATGAAATCGAAGCGGTCCTGAAGATCAAGGCTGCGCCGATCACCTGGCCAATTGGTTGCTACCGCGACTTCAAGGGCGTGTACCACCTGGCCGACGACTACATCATCGTTTACACCGCTGGCCACGGCCACGAGCGCACCGATGTGAAAATCATCGAGAAGCTCGACTCCGACGAAGCCCGCGCCCACCTGGGTGACGAGTACGACCGCTTTGTTGATCAACTGGAGCTGGTGCAGGGCGCCTGCCATGAGTTCAACCAGCAGGAATTCCTCGACGGCCAGCTGACCCCGGTGTTCTTCGGTACTGCGTTGGGCAACTTCGGTGTCGACCACGTACTCGACGCCGTCGTGAACTGGGCGCCGAAGCCTCTGGCCCGGGTTGCCAATGAGCGCACCGTAGAACCGGTCGAAGAGAAATTCACCGGCTTTGTGTTCAAGATCCAGGCGAACATGGACCCCAAGCACCGCGACCGTATCGCCTTCATGCGTATCTGCTCCGGCAAATACGAAAAAGGCATGAAGATGCGCCACGTGCGCACCGGCAAGGACCTGCGCATCGGCGATGCCCTGACGTTCTTCTCCTCCGAGCGTGAACAGCTCGAAGAAGCCTACGCTGGCGACATCATCGGCTTGCACAACCACGGCACCATCCAGATCGGTGACACCTTCACCGAGGGCGAAGTGCTGGGCTTCACCGGTATCCCGCACTTCGCCCCGGAACTGTTCCGCCGCGTACGCCTGCGCGACCCGCTCAAATCCAAGCAACTGCGCCAGGGCCTGCAGCAATTGGCGGAAGAGGGCGCCACCCAGGTGTTCTTCCCCGAGCGCAGCAACGACATCATCCTCGGCGCCGTCGGCGTGCTGCAGTTCGATGTGGTCGCCAGCCGCCTCAAAGAGGAATACAAGGTCGAGTGCTCCTACGAGCCAATCACCGTGTACTCCGCGCGCTGGATCGATTGCAGCGATAAGAAGAAGCTGGAAGAGTTCTCCAACAAAGCCGTGGAAAACCTGGCAGTGGACGGCGGTGGTCACCTGACCTACCTGGCCCCGACCCGCGTGAACCTGGCATTGATGGAAGAGCGCTGGCCGGATGTGAAATTCCGTGCGACGCGTGAGCATCATTAAGGTCTGAGCGGTACAAAAAGGGCGAAGCTGTCATGGCTTCGCCCTTTTTTGTGGGCGCGCCGCTGACTCAATGTGGCAAGCCAGCTCCCACATTTGATCCTCATCTGTCAGCGGCATTGGCGAGAAGTCCGCATCCGGTCTAGCGTTTCAACTACTTCACCCAATCAGCGACGGATCAGGAGGCGACCTTGCGTATAACTCAACGCGCCATTCATGTGGTGCTGCTGGGGGCCTTGGGGCTGTCCACTGCTTTGGCTCACACCGCGGCGCTGGCGGATGCCGGAACGCCCCAGTGGAAGGACGCCGGCCCCGTCAGCAAAAAAAAGCAAAAGGAGGTCAACTCCGGCAGTTGGCAACCCCAGGCACAGCCCGCGCCAAAGGAAGACGCAGAAAACCCTTATAACGAAGGCGAGGACAGCGACACCTACGACGATGGCGACACCTGAAGCCTGGCGCAAACCCGGCATTGGGACTAGCTTCTAACCTGGCGACGGTAAAACGCTGTCGTGCAGGATTCATCTACTGACTGGACGGAAATCGACCATGAGTATTTTTCAACGTGTAGTGCTGTTGATAAAAGTGCTGGTGCTGTTGTCGTTGGGGATGTCGACGGCCTGGGCGCATAACCCGGTGCAAGGCAGTCAGACGGGCTTTTCGGCGGTGCAGACAGCGCAGGGCAAGGGACTGCAGCTGGCCAAGTCGGAAGCCGAACCAGGCGATGAGGACCAAGGCGGTTCCAAGGATGATGACGACCAGCAAGCCCCGGATGACGATGATAGCGATCAAGGTGACAGCGATACCTGATTCGGCCTGAAGCACGGCCCCTCCCGTCAGGTATGCACCGCCTGACGGGAGGGCTGTAAACACCTAACCTGCTCCCTTATAAGAATCACGCGATGTCTTTGAAATAGTCGCTGTCCACTATCTTGTCTATTGAAAGTCCCTGTCCTGGCAGGTAATCGGTGCCGCTCGCGGCGGTGAATTTAATATCGCTGCTGCCCTTGGTAATGCTGCGCTCACCTGCAGTGGACGTGCGGGTGGTGTAAACCGTATTACGCATCGCCACGTACCCGCTCAAATCATTATTCATCTTTGTAAGACGGTCATTTATCTGGCCGGGCGTGAGGTTGAGTTTCTTTTCCAGGCGCACACCCCATCGCGTCAGGCAAGTTTCTGCAAAGTGACGAACAATCTCGCCGGGTTCGGCATACACCTTGGCACCCTGGTTTCCGTCGGGGGCAGCATTACCCACCAAGGTCGCGTGGCGCCCGGGCATTGGATAGATATGAACATGGGTACTTTTATCAAAGGTGGGCACGACACATGCGAAGCCGGAAGATCGCTCGTCCCTGGCGTAAAAACCGACGTACTCTTTGACGTTGCTGCCGAGCGTTACTCGACTGCTCTGGAAGTTCAAGAGTCCCGGAACCGGGTCGACAGCGAAGATATTGACCGGCACATTCTTCAAGACGCTGTCGTTGAGCATGGCGTTGGCCAGCATGTGGCAGCTGATCCCGCCGCGGCTCCAGCCGACCAGGTTGACGCGTGTGGGAATGATGCCGTCTTTTCGGAAGGTCTTGATGATCTGCTCTTGCAACTGCTGCTGCGTTACTTTGCGCGTACCGTAATCGTAAGTGCGCCAATACCAACTGCCGGTGACTTTGACGTCTTCAATCGGAATGCCGGCTTTCTGCAATTGGGTGTAGTTTTCCTCCGTCAGTTTTTCGCGCTGCCAGGTAAACGTGCCCTTCATGATGTTAACCGCGTGAGCCACGTTTTCTTCCCAGCCGGAGCCCAGGGCGGTGCCCTTTAACTGAAGATAATTGCCAGACTCGGAGAACATCTCATCGGCCTGCAAGTTGCCGCTGCCGGGGCCGTCGATAACAATCCATTCGGCAAACTCCTTACTGACGCTTTGAGTGTTTTGCGCCAGCGTGGAAATCAACTCACCGTTCCAATAACTTGCGTGAGTATCGTCAAACTTGGTTGAGCCAGTGCCGCAGAAAAAAACAGTGAAGGTTGTCATGAGCGATTACCCGTCCATTGGATAAAGGGGTGAACTCATAACAATGCAAAAGGCCGTGGCTGGCTACTGTGAGAACTGACAGGCAGTTAGATTGGTTTCGAATACTGAAAGGGATTTGGTCATCAAAAGCGGGTGGTGACGAGCCAAAAAAAAGCCCCTCCCAACAGGCTGATGCGCAACCTGATGGGAAGGGCTTGTAGAACACCTGTCATGCCCTGGCGCTATCGCCAGGGCATTTTTTGTTGCAGCAGGCTCAGGCCACGAACTGCTCCGCGTAGTGGCAAGCCACCTGGCGGTTGTCCAGCGGCCGCAACAACGGCTCCTCGCTGCTGCAACGCGCTGTCGCATACGGGCAGCGCTTGTGGAACGCGCAGCCCGATGGCGGGTTCAGCGGGTTGGGCAGTTCGCCGACGATCTTGATCTTCGGCTTGTTCGGGTCTGGGTGGATGGTCGGGGTGGCCGACAGCAGCGCCTGGGTGTACGGGTGCAGCGGGCGGGCGTAGATGTCTTCCTTGGGGCCCACTTCCACCGGGCGGCCGAGGTACATCACCATCACGTCGTCGGCAACGTGTTGCACCACTGCCAAGTTGTGGGAAATGAACACGTAGGCGGTGTTGAATTCCTGCTGCAGGTCCATGAACAGGTTAAGCACCTGGGCCTGGATCGACACGTCGAGTGCCGAGGTCGGTTCATCGGCCACCAGCACTTTGGGTTGCAGCATCATGGCTCGGGCCAGGGCAATACGCTGGCGCTGCCCACCGGAAAACATGTGCGGGTAGCGCTGATAATGCTCAGGGCGCAGGCCCACTTGCTTCATCATCGCCTGCACTTTCTCGCGGCGCTCGGCGGCGGACAGATTGGTGTTGATCAACAGCGGCTCGCCGAGTTGATCACCGACTTTCTGCCGTGGGTTCAGCGAGGCATACGGGCTCTGGAACACCATCTGCACGTCTTTGCGCAGTTGCTTGCGCTGGGCCTTGTCGGCACCGGCGACTTCCTGGCCGGCGATTTTCAACGAGCCCGACGACGGCTCTTCAATCAGCGTCAGCGCGCGGGCCAGGGTGGATTTGCCGCAACCCGACTCACCCACCACGGCGAGGGTCTTGCCGGCTTCCAGTTCAAACGACACACCATTAAGCGCGCGTACCAGCGCGTGGCCCTTGAACAGGCCACGGGAGACTTCGTAGTGACGGGTCAGGTCGCGGGCGGTAAGAACGACGGCCATTACGCCACCTCCTGGTTCAAGGGGTAGAAGCAGCGCGCGAGGCTGTTGGTTTTCGGGTCAAGGCCAGGCCGCTGGGCACGGCAGGATTCCTGCACGTACGGGCAGCGTGGCGACAGCAGGCAACCCTGCGGGCGGTCATAACGACCGGGCACGATGCCCGGCAGCGTGGCCAGGCGCGTGGCGCCCAGGCTGTGCTCGGGGATTGCCTTGAGCAGCGCTTCGCTGTACGGGTGCGCCGGGATGTCGAACAGTTGCGGCACCTGGCCGACTTCCACGGCTTGGCCGGCGTACATCACGCACACGCGCTGGGCGGTTTCGGCCACCACGGCCAGGTCGTGGGTGATCAGCACCAGGCCCATGTTCTGCTCTTTCTGCAGGGCCAGCAGCAGCTCCATGATCTGCGCCTGAATGGTTACGTCCAAGGCCGTGGTCGGTTCGTCAGCGATCAGCAGTTTCGGCTCGCCGGCAATCGCCATGGCGATTGCGACACGCTGGCTCATACCGCCGGACAGTTGGTGCGGGTAGGCATCCATACGGCTGGCGGCACCCGGGATTTCCACTTTTTCGAGCAGTTCGATCGCACGTTTGCGCGCTTGCTTGCCGGACATTTTCAGGTGCAGGCGCAGCACTTCTTCGATCTGGAAACCCACGGTGTAGCTGGGGTTCAGCGCGGTCATCGGGTCCTGGAACACCATCGCCAGGTCTTTGCCGACGATTTGGCGGCGCTGACGGTTGCTCAGCTTGAGCATGTCCTTGCCATCGAAGTTCAGGGCGTCGGCGGTGACGATGCCGGGGTGCTCGATCAGGCCCATCAGCGCCATCATGGTCACGGATTTACCCGAGCCCGACTCGCCAACGATCGCCAGTACTTCGCCTTTGTCGACGGAAATGTCGAGGCCATCGACCACCGGCACGGCGGTCGCGTCGCCGAAGCGTACGTTGAGATTCTTGATTTCTAACAGTGACATGGGAATCTCCTCAGGCGGCATTCTTGAGTTTCGGGTCCAGCGCATCGCGCAGGCCGTCACCCATCAAGTTGATTGCCAGCACGCTGAGCAAAATGGTCAAACCCGGCAAGCTCACGACCCACCAGGCGCGTTCGATGTAGTCGCGGGCCGAAGCCAGCATGGTGCCCCACTCAGGGGTTGGCGGTTGTACGCCAAGGCCAAGGAAGCCCAGGGCCGCGGCATCGAGAATCGCCGAAGAGAAGCTCAAGGTGGCCTGTACGATCAGCGGCGCCATGCAGTTGGGCAGCACGGTGATGAACATCAGGCGTGGCAGGCCGGCGCCGGCGAGGCGGGCGGCCGTCACGTAGTCGCGGTTCAGTTCGCCCATCACCGCAGCACGGGTCAGACGCACGTAAGAGGGCAGCGACACGATCGCAATGGCGATCACGGTGTTGATCAGGCCAGGGCCGAGGATCGCGACAATGGCCACCGCCAGCAGCAGCGACGGCAGGGCCAGCATGATGTCCATCAACCGCATGATGGTTGGGCCAAGCAGGCGCGGGAAGAACCCGGCGAACAGACCCAGCAGGATGCCCGGGATCAGCGACATCACGACCGACGACAAGCCGATCAGCAAGGACAGGCGCGAACCCTGGATCAGGCGCGAGAGCAGGTCACGGCCCAGTTCGTCGGTGCCGAGCAGGAACTGCATCTGCCCGCCTTCCAGCCAGGCTGGAGGGGTGAGCAGGAAGTCACGGTATTGCTCGCTCGGGTTATGCGGCGCAACCCAAGGGGCGAAGATCGCGCAAAACACCACCAGCAACATGAACAGCAGGCCGGCGACGGCGCCTTTGTTCTTGGAAAAGGCTTGCCAGAATTCTTTGTACGGGGACGGGTACAGCAGGCTTTGATCGACTGCTACCGCGGAAGTAGGTGTGGTCATGGTCATGATCTCAGCGCTGGTGACGGATGCGTGGGTTGGCGAAGCCGTAGAGGATATCCACCACGAAGTTCACCAGAATCACCAGGCAGGCGATTAACAGGATGCCGTTTTGCACCACGGGATAGTCCCGTGCGCCAATGGCTTCGATCAGCCATTTGCCGATGCCGGGCCACGAGAAGATGGTTTCGGTCAGAACCGCACCGGCCAGCAGAGTACCCACTTGCAGGCCGACCACGGTGAGTACCGGGATCAGCGCGTTACGCAGGCCGTGTACGAACACCACGCGCGCCGGCGACAGGCCTTTGGCCTTGGCGGTACGGATGTAGTCTTCACGCAGGACTTCGAGCATCGACGAACGGGTCATCCGCGCGATAACCGCCAGCGGGATGGTGCCGAGCACGATGGCCGGCAGGATCAAGTGGTGCAGGGCGTCGAAGAACGCGTCCGGCTCGTCAGCCAGCAGCGTGTCGATCAGCATGAAGCCGGTGCGCGGCTCGATGTCGTAAAGCAGGTCGATACGCCCGGAAACCGGGGTCCAGCCCAGGCTTACCGAGAAGAACATGATCAGGATCAGGCCCCACCAGAAGATCGGCATCGAATATCCCGCCAGGGAGATGCCCATCACCCCATGGTCGAACAGGGATCCTCGTTTCAAGGCCGCGATCACCCCGGCCAACAGGCCCAGGATACCGGCGAACAACAGGGCGGCCATGGACAGTTCCAGGGTCGCAGGGAAGAGGGCGGTGAATTCGGTCCACACGCTGGTGCGCGTGCGCAGGGACTCACCGAGGTCGCCGTGGGCGAGTTTGCCTACGTAGTCCAGGTATTGCGCGTACAGCGGCTTGTTAAGGCCGAGGCGTTCCATTGCCTGTGCGTGCATCTCGGGGTCGACTCGTCGTTCGCCCATCATGACTTCGACAGGGTCGCCGGGGATCATGCGAATCAACGCAAACGTCAGCAACGTGATGCCGAAAAACGTGGGGATCAATAACCCCAATCGGCGGGCAATAAAACTAAACATCTTGTTGTGTACCTCAATCAGCCGGTTAGGCAGGTTCGGCACCGTCAATGGCGACGGTGCCGAGCGTCTTCTCTTATTACTTCACCTGGGTGGTGGCGAAGTTATTGGTCGTCAGAGGGCTTTGGGTATAACCCTCGACGTTTTTGCGCATGGCGGTGAACATTTTCGGGTAAGCCATGGGAATCCATGGTTGGTCCTTCTCGAAAACGTCCAGTGCTTGTTCATAGAGTGCAGCGCGCTGGGCCGGTTCAGCGATAGCGCGTGCCTTGTCGATCAAGTCTTGAAACTCTTTGTTACACCAGCGGGCGTAGTTTTCGCCGTTTTTGGCTGCATCGCAACTCAGGTTTGGTGTGAGGAAGTTATCCGGGTCCCCGTTATCCCCCGCCCAACCGGCGGACACCATGTCGTGCTCACCGTTTTTGGCACGCTTGAGCATTTCGCCCCATTCCATGACCTTGATGTTCACTTTCAAGCCGATCTGCGCCAGATCCGCCTGCATGCGCTGGGCGCCGAGCATCGGGTTGGGGTTGGTCGGGCCGCCGCCGTTACGGGTGAACAGGGTGAACTCGGTGCCTTCGGGTACGCCGGCTTCCTTGAGCAGGGCGCGCGCCTTGTCCAGGTCACGCGGTGGGTTTTTCAGCTTGTCGCTAAAGCCCAGCAGGGTTGGCGGGTACGGGCCGGTGGCGTCGATTGCGTTGCCTTTGCCGTACAGGGACTCGTTGTAGCCTTTTTTGTCGAACGCGATGTTGATCGCGTGGCGCACGCGCGCGTCGCTCATGTACTTGTGGGTGGTGTTCAAGGCGGTGTAGCTGGTGGTCATCGCCGCCAGTTCCGCGACTTTCAGGTTGGGATCAGCCTTGGCGCTCGGCACATCATCGGGCTTGGGATACAGCGCGATCTGGCATTCGTTGGCCTTGAGCTTTTGCAGGCGCACGTTGCTGTCGGTAGTGATGGCCAGGATCAACGGGTCAGCCGGCGGCTTGCCACGGAAGTAGTCCGGGTTGGCCTTGAAGCGCACCTGGGCGTCTTTGGCGTAACGGTTGAAGATGAACGGGCCGGTGCCGATGGGCTTGGCGTTCAGGTCATCGGTCTTGCCGGACTTGAGCAACTGGTCGGCGTATTCGGCGGAGTGAATCGAGGAAAACGCCATGGCCAGGTCGGACAGGAAGGGTGCTTCAGGACGGGTCAGGGTGAAGACCACGGTGTGGTCGTCGGTCTTCTCTACGCTCTTGAGCAGTTCCTTGAAACCCATGCTTTCAAAGTACGGGTAGCCCACGTTGGACTTGTTGTGCCACGGGTGATTCGGGTCCAGCTGGCGCTGGAAGCTCCAAAGCACGTCGTCGGCATTCATGTTGCGCGTGGGTTTGAAGTAATCGGTGGTGTGGAACTTGATGTCGTCACGCAGGTGGAACGTGTAGGTCAGGCCATCGGCGCTGATTTCCGGCAAGTCTTTGGCCAGGGCAGGCACGACTTCGGTGGTGCCGGGCTTGAAGTCCACCAGGCGGTTGAACATGGTTTCTGCCGCGGCGTCAGCGGTGACGGCGGTGGTGTACAGGACCGGGTCAAAACCTTCCGGGCTGGCTTCGGTGCAGACCACCAACGGTTTGGCCGAAACGCCGATCGCAACGCTCAATAGCGCAGCGGCAATGGCAGCTTGTAACGGGAGCATTTTCATTCAGAGCCCTCTGCAATCGAGTGAACCAGACAAGCGTAGACGGCGGGCTCGTCCTGAGCCCGCCGTCTACCTGGCGCTAATTAAAGAATGTTGAACGGGATGGTGGTGACCAGGCGGAACTCACGCAGGTTGCCGTCAGCCTGGTTGGCGCTGGCACGGTGAGTCACGTAGGTACCACGAATGGTGGTGGCCTTGAGTGCGCCGCTTTGAATCGCGTAGGAAGTACCCACGCCGTATTCCTGGTGTTTCTCGCCGTCCTGGGTCTGGATACCGTTGTAAGCAAAGCCGGCACGGCCGCCGTCGCCGGTGTAGTGAGTGCCGTCGATGCCCCAGCCGCGAGCCGAGTAGATGTTGAACTTCAGGCCTGGCACGCCGTATTCGGCCATGTTGATGCCGTAAGCGATCTGGAACGATTTCTCGTTCGGACCGTTGAAGTCGGACGTCAGGGAGTTGGCCAGGTAGATACCGTTGGTTTCGTGCAGGTAGTCGAAGTACTCGTTACCGTTCACTTCCTGGTACGAGAAGGTCAGGCTGTGAGCCTGGTGAGTCAGGCCGAGCGACAGCGAGTAAGTGTCGTTGTCGATCTTGCCCATCAACTTTTTGCCTTCGTCGACGGTTTTGTAGTAGTTCAGGCCGGTGGTCAGGCTCAGTTGCTGGCTGTCACCCAGTTCATGGGTTGCGCCGAAGTAGTACTGGTTCCAGAAGTCTTTGACTTGAGCGCCGAAGAAGCTGGTTTTCAGGCTCTTGAACGGCTGGTAGTTCACACCCGCGGTGTAGACGTGATCCGCTTCCTGGCCATTGCCGTATTCGCTGCGGAATTTCGACAGGCTCTGTTCGGTACGTGGCGACACGCGGTCGAAGTAAGCGCCCTGGAACGACAGGTTGCTGAACTCTTCGCTGTTGAGGGCAAAACCTTCAAAGCTCGACGGCAGTGCACGGTTGCCGATGGTGTCGACGATGCCGCTGCTGAAGTTCTGGCGACCGGCGGTCAAGGTGGTGTTGGACACACGGAACTTGACGTTGGCCAGGCCCAGTTTGCTCCACTGGCCTACTGCATCGCCGTCGGAGTCGGCCAGGGTACGGTTGGAACCGCCCTTGATGTCACGCTTGCTCTGGTCGAGCGCGATGACGTTGTAACCCGCTACTTCGGTTGCTACCCCAACAGTGCCTTGGGTGAAGCCCGAGGAGTAGTTAAGGATGGTGCCTTGCAGCCAGTTGGTACGGTAGGCGTCGGTGCGAGCCTCGCCGTGCTTCTGGTAAGTGAACTTGCTACCACGGAAACGCTGCTCGTTGGAAAACCAGTTACGGGTGGTACCGCCCAGGCTTTGACCGTCGATAAAGCCTTTGGCCTCGCTTTGGGCGCTGGTGCCGGCCAATGTGGTAGGGACGAAGTCCTGGCTTTGGGTTTCAGCGAAGGCGGTTGCCGTGATGCTGCTGATGGCCAGGGCCAGAAGCGCTTTGCTGCTCAGTTTCATGGGTGAAGCTCCTTTGGTTCTCTTTTTAATGCCGGTCTTTTTAGGTGAACCGGCTATTGGGTGTGTAACTCGTTCAAGCCTTTGCAAACGTTTGCTGTAGGAAATTTCGCAACAAAAGGCTGCACGTTTGCCAGGGAGCCAACGTCGCTCCCTGCAATCCGGTTATTTTTTTATGGGTTGATACTGACGCCCGAGAACACGTTGCGGCCGAAGGGGCTGACTTTGAAACCTTCGACTTTGGCGCTTAACGGCTGGTTGACCGTCGAGTGGGCGACGGGCGTGATCGGCACCTGTGCTTTAAGCAGTTGCTGCGCCTGTTTGTACAGAACAGTCCTTTGTTCGCGGTCGGTGACGACCTTGGCTTGCTTGATCAGCTTGTCGTACGCCGGGTCACACCACATGGAGTAGTTGTTCCCGCCGATGGCGTCGCAGCTGTAAAGAGTGCCCAGCCAGTTGTCCGGGTCACCGTTGTCTCCGGTCCAGCCGATCAGGCTGACGTCGTGCTCACCGTTCTTGGTGCGCTTGATGTACTCGCCCCATTCGTAGCTGACGATCTTGACCTTGAGGCCGATCTTGGCCCAATCGCTTTGCAGCATCTCGGCCATCAGCTTGGCGTTGGGGTTGTACGGACGTTGCACCGGCATCGCCCACAGGGTGATCTCGGTGCCTTCCTTGACGCCGGCGGCCTTGAGCAATTCCTTGGCTTTTTCCGGGTTGTAGGCAGCGTCCTTGATGGTGTCGTCGTAGGACCACTGGGTCGGCGGCATGGCGTTGACCGCCAGTTGGCCGGCGCCCTGGTACACGGCGTTGAGGATGCTCTGCTTGTTCACCGCCATGTCCAGCGCCTGACGCACTTCGAGCTGGTCGAAGGGTTTGTGGCGCACGTTGTAGGCGATGTAACCCAGGTTGAAGCCGGGTTTGGTCAGCAGTTGCAGGTTCGGGTCGGCCTTGAGGGCGTCGACGTCGGCCGGGCGCGGGTGCAGCGTGATCTGGCATTCGCCGGCCTTGAGCTTCTGTACCCGCACCGACGCATCGGTGTTGATGGCGAAGATCAACTGGTCCAGCTTGACCCGGCTTGGGTCCCAGTACTGTTTGTTAGCCACGTAACGGATCTGCGAGTCTTTCTGATAACGCTGGAACACAAACGGGCCAGTGCCGATCGGCTTCTGGTTGATGTCGCTGGGCTTGCCTTCCTTGAGCAACTGCTCGGCGTACTCGGCCGACAGAATCGAGGCAAAGCTCATGGCGATGTTTTGAACGAACGCAGCGTCAACCGTATTCAAGGTCATCACCACGGTGTGCGGGTCGGTTTTCTCGACCTTGGCAATGTTCTTGTTCAGGCTCATCCCGTTGAAGTATGGAAACTCGGTGGGGTAGGCCTTGCGAAACGGGTGGTCGGGGTCAAGCATGCGGTTGAAGGTGAACAGCACGTCGTCGGCGTTGAAGTCGCGCGTCGGCTTGAATTCCTTGTTGCTGTGGAATTTCACCCCTTCACGCAAATGAAAGGTGTAGGTCAGGCCGTCTTCGGAAATATCCCACTTGGTTGCCAACCCAGGTACCACATTGGTCGCGCCTTTTTCGAACTCAACCAAGCGGTTGTACAGCGGCTCGGCCGCATCGTTGTCGGTGGCGGTGGTGTACTGCGCGGTGTCAAACCCGGCCGGGCTGCCTTCAGAGCAGAACACCAGGCTCTTTTTGTCGGCGGCTTGGCCCATCGTGGCCACAGCCAGCAGGCTGGTGCCAAAAATTGCGGATAGAACAGTGGTATGGCGCATGACGATCCCGATCCTTGTTTGTAGTTGTCATCAGCGAGCAATCACCCAGGCTCGAAGCCTGGGAGACATCACTGATCCCACACACGGCAGGTGCCTTTCCGATATGGGTGCCTCTGCTGTCGTACGACGGTATGGGCCGTGGACTTCGCAGTAAATGCGCCAAAACGGATTGACCTTGTAGGCAACAGACGCACCTATCGCAGTTCGTTGCCGTAGGACGGTAACGGTCGCAAAGGTGGTCTGATTCCTACGGTCCAGGCGGATGCAATAACGGCGACGTTATGAAACGTCGCCGTTATTAATCCTTACTTGCCGCTTACGCTTACGCCATAGAAGGAGTTCAAGCCAAACGGGCTGATCTTGAAGTCCTGCACGGTGTTGCGCATGGGTTGATACACCGTCGAGTGCGCGATAGGTGTGTAAGGCAATTCATGTTTCAGGAGTTGTTGCGCCTGCTTGTACAGTTCGGTGCGCTTGGCCACATCAGTGGTCGACTTGGCCTGACTGATCAGGTCGTCGTACTGCTTGTTGGTGAACTTGGAGAAGTTGTTACCGTTCAAGGCCGAGGAGGCAAAGAGGGTACCCAACCAGTTGTCCGGGTCACCATTGTCACCGCTCCAGCCGATGATCATCGCCTGGTTCTCGCCGCCTTTGGAGCGCTTGATGTACTCGCCCCATTCGTAGCTGACGATGTTGACCTTCAGACCGATCTGTTTCCAGTCGCTCTGCAGCATCTCAGCCATCAGCTTGGCGTTCGGGTTGTACGGACGCTGAACCGGCATGGCCCACAAGGTGATCTCGGTGCCTTCCTTGATACCGGCTTCCTTGAGCAGCTCCCTGGCTTTGGCAGGGTCGTACTTGGCGTCTTTGATGGTGGTGTCATACGACCATTGGGTCGGCGGCATGGCGTTGACGGCCAGTTGGCCTGCGCCCTGATACACGGAGTCGATGATCTGCTGCTTGTTGACCGACATGTCCAGCGCCTGGCGAACCCGCAGGTCTGCCAATGGGTTTGGCGTGGTCTGGCCCTTAAGCACAGGCATGACGTTGTAAGCGATATAACCCAGGTTGAAGCCCGCCTGGTGCGGCATCTTCATGTCCTTGTCCGCTTCCAGTGGCTTGATGTCCGCTGGGCGAGGATAGGCCGTGATCTGGCACTCGTTCTTCTTGAGTTTTTGAATGCGTACCGAGGCGTCAGTGGAGATCGAGAAGATCAGGTTATCAACCTTGACGTCTTCAGGCTTCCAGTAGTCCTTGTTGCCGGTAAAGCGGATGTTGGAGTCTTTCTGGTAGCTCTTGAAGACGAACGGCCCGGTGCCGATTGGCTTCTGGTTGATGTCGCTGGCTTTGCCTTCCTTCAACAGCTGGGCAGCGTATTCGGCCGACTGGATCGACGCGAAACTCATTGCCAGGTTCTGGATGAACGCTGCGTCCACGGTGCCAAGGGTGAACTTGACGGTATGGTCATCAACTTTTTCGATGTTCTTGATGTTCTTGTCCATCTCCATGTCCGAGAAGTACGGGAACTCGGTTGGATAGGCTTTGCGGAACGGATCGTCCTTGTTGATCATGCGATTGAACGTGAACAGCACGTCATCGGCATTGAATTCACGAGTCGGCTTGAAATACGGGGTGGTGTGGAACTTGACGCCTTCACGAAGGTGGAAGGTATACGTCAGGCCATCCGGGGAAACGTCCCAACTGGTGGCCAGGCCTGGAACAACGGCGGTGCCGCCACGTTCAAATTGGCTCAGGCGGTTGAACACGGTTTCGGCCGAGGCATCGAAGTCTGTTCCGGTGGTGTACTGGCCTGGGTCAAAACCGGCCGGGCTCCCTTCGGAGCAGAACACCAGGTTAGTCGCCGCTTGGGCGAAAGGGGCTGCGGCCATAAGGCCAGCGCTAACTAAAAGCGGAAGGACTGCGTGTTTAAGCATGTTGGCCTCATGATTTGTTGTCATTTTTGGTGTTGAGGGCGACCTCGTGAGTCGGCCTGCGGATACTTATGCAGGGGCCATACCCATTGCAAGATGCTGAACCGTCGTGAAGGCCAAACAGTGGTACGAACGTACAGGAATGTCGCATTTATGAAAGTTTGTACATAAATGCATATATATAGAGGGTTTTTTCGGTGCATTTGACGCACCAAAAAAGCCCAGCCGAGGCGTCTGGCGCACTCGGTTGGGGCGCAGCTGTTACTTATCTAGACTGACACCATAAAACGGCGTCAGACCAAAAGGACTGATCTTGAAGTCCTGCACTTCTTTTCGAATAGGCTGGAAAACCGTCGAGTTTGCGATAGGCGTTATAGGTACTTGTTCCTTAAGGATTTTTTGTGCCTGTTGATACCACTTGATGCGCTGGTCGCGGTCACTGCTGACTTTGGCTTGCTGCACCAGCTTGTCGTAGGCCGGGTTACACCATTTGGCGTAGTTGCTGCCTTTGACCGCGGCACAACTGTAGAGCACGCCGAGCCAGTTATCCGGGTCGCCGTTGTCGCCGGTCCAGCCGTAAATCATCGCGTCATGTTCGCCATTTTTGGCGCGTTTGATGTATTCGCCCCATTCGTAGCTGACTATGTTGGCTTTGATACCCACCTTGTCCCAATCCTGCTGGATCATCTGCGCCGACATTCGCGCGTTTGGATTGGAGGCGCGCTGCACGGTCATCGCCCAAAGATTGATGGTGGTACCTGGTGCAACCCCTGCTTCTTTTAGTAGCGCCCGCGCCTTGGTCGGGTCGTAGGGCGCGTCCTTGATGGTGGGGTCATAAGACCACTGGGCAGGTGGCAATGCGTTCTGCGCCAATTGCCCGGCGCTCTGGTACACGGCCTTGATGATTGCCGGCTTGTCGATGGCCATATCCAGGGCCTGACGCACTTTGAGTTGGTCGAGCGGCGGGTGAGTCACGTTGTAAGCAAGAAAGCCCAGGTTGAAACCGGCCTGTTGCAGCACGCGCAGGTTTGGGTCCTGTTTCATCACCTCGATATCGGCCGGGCGTGGGTAACCGCTGACCTGGCATTCGCCGGCCTTGAGCTTCTGCAAGCGCGAAGCGGCGTCCGGAGTGATGGCAAACACCAGGTTGTCGAGCTTCACATCCTCGGGTTTCCAATACTGTTTATTGGCGACGTAACGGATCTGCGAGTCTTTCTGGTAGCGCTTGAACACAAACGGCCCGGTGCCGACGGGTTTCTGGTTGATGTCTTCAGCCTTGCCCTGTTTCAACAGCTGGGCGGCGTATTCGGCCGATTGCACCGAGGCAAAACTCATGGCCAGGTTCTGCACGAACGAGGCATCGACATTATTCAGGTTGAAACGCACGGTGTGATCGTCGAGTTTTTCGACGTTTTTGATCGTGGTGTTCAACCCCATGTCGGTGAAGTATGGCGACTCGGACGGGTAAGCCTTGCGGAACGGACTGTCGGCATCCAGCAGGCGGTTGAAGGTGAACAGCACGTCATCCGCGTTGAAGTCGCGGGTAGGGGTGAAGTAGTCGGTGGTGTGGAACTTGACGCCATCGCGCAGATGGAAGGTGTAGCTCAGGCCGTCATTGGATACATCCCAGCTTGTTGCCAGGCCGGGTTCGACTTCGGTGCCGCCACGCTTGAACTGGGTCAAGCGGTTGAACACGGTTTCGGCGGAGGCATCAAAATCGGTGCCGCTGGTGTACTGACTGGGGTCGAAGCCGGCAGGGCTGGCTTCGGAGCAGTAGACCAGGGTGCTGGCCGCCTGGGCCATCGGCATGAACGCCAGCAGGCTTGCAGCCAGGAGTAGCGGTTTGAAAGCGGTTCTTTCCATGGAAACTCCTGAAGTGGCAGGCCTATACAGCCGCCCAAACGAAAACGGCGGCAACCGAGGTTACCGCCGTTCAGGTTTGTCAGGTAGAGGTCACTGCATCTGTACTTCGATCACGCCGTCGGCGCTCATGTTGACCTGGCTGGTACCCGCTTCTACTTCAGGCGTCGGTGCCGAATCCGCCATCGCCGCTTTCATCATCATGCCGGCGCCGCGTGCGTAAGGCATCGGGTAGCCGTTGGTGTTGAAGTTCAGGTTGACGATCTTGTAGCCCTTGC
Source organism: Pseudomonas sp. 14P_5.3_Bac1 (assembly GCF_025466135.1). Classification (NCBI taxonomy): domain Bacteria; kingdom Pseudomonadati; phylum Pseudomonadota; class Gammaproteobacteria; order Pseudomonadales; family Pseudomonadaceae; genus Pseudomonas; species Pseudomonas sp. 14P_5.3_Bac1. The sequence goes on from NZ_JANLOF010000082.1 coordinate 174,135, forward strand.
CGCCCAGCGCATCGGTGGCCAGCTGCGCGCGCGCCTTGAAAGCGGCGACCGCGTCTTTAAGCAGGGCATCTTCGCTGGACTTGCGCGTAGCGTCGGCGATGGCGAAGTCCATGTTTTCCATTTTCAGGGTGTTCAGCAGATCGCCGGTGAGCTTGGACAGCGCCGGGAAATCCGCGCTTTCCAGGCGCAGTTCGGCACGCTCGCGCCAGCCGGTGATCTTCTGGTTCTTGTTGTCGTAGATCGGGTAGCTGTTGCGGCTGCCCTGGCGCAGGGTCACGCCTTTGACTTCGCGCGCTTCGCCCAAGGCTTTGTTCAAGGTGGTGGTGATTTCGGCGGCGAGCTTGGCCGGGTCGGTGTTTTGTGACTCGGTATAAAGGGTGACGATCATCTTGTCGCGAGCCACTTCCTGGCTGACTTCGGCACGCAGGGAGATCTGGTTGTAATGCAGTTCATCGGCGGCCATGGCCGGCAGGCTGGCCAGGGCGCTGGCGCTGAGAGTGAGGACAGCTGCACTGCGAGTGAAACGAGACATGGAAGCTCCTTGGGATGGTCGTGTTGGTATAACCGTGTTCGGTAAGACTGTAGACGGTGCTATCGGGTTCTTCGGGTTTACACATTCGCTACAAGTGGCGCGGTGCCGACGAACGGTCATCTGCCCGGCCTGCGTCAAAGAGCCACACGCGCCGTGCCAGCGGGTCTGCTTCGTTTATACTCCTGCCGATCCGCCTGCAGCGCTCACCGGGAGAGCTCATGCTCGCCGCCGTAAAACTGACTTCCGCCACCCGCCAGAACCTCTGGCGCCTGACGTTCATTCGTACCTTGGTACTGGCCGCACAGGCCGGCTCCGTCGGGCTCGCGTATTGGTTCGACCTGCTGCCGCTGCCGTGGCTGCAGTTGGCCGTGACCCTCGGCTTTTCCATCGTGCTGTGTGTGTTCACCGCCATTCGGCTGCGCACCACGTGGCCGGTGACCGAGCTGGAATACGCGCTGCAATTGGCCTGCGACCTGTTTATCCACAGTGTGTTGCTTTATTTCTCCGGTGGTTCCACCAACCCGTTCGTGTCTTATTACCTGGTGCCGCTGACCATTGCCGCCGTGACGTTGCCATGGCGCTATTCGGTGGTGCTGTCGGGCATCGCGCTGACGCTGTACACCTTGCTGCTGGCGCAGTTTTACCCCCTGAAGACCTTCCCTATCGCCCGGGAAAATCTGCAGATCTACGGGATGTGGCTGAGCTTTGCGCTGTCCGCTGCGGTTATCACGTTTTTCGCCGCGCGCATGGCCGAAGAGCTGCGCCGCCAGGAAGAATTGCGCGCCATTCGCCGTGAGGAAGGCCTGCGTGACCAGCAGTTGCTGGCCGTCGCCACCCAGGCCGCCGGCGCCGCCCATGAACTGGGCACACCGCTGGCAACCATGAGCGTACTGCTCAAGGAAATGACCCAGGACCATCACGACCCGGCGCTGCAAGATGACCTGAGCGTGTTGCAGGAACAGGTCAAGCAGTGCAAGCAGACCTTGCAGCAACTGGTACGCGCCGCCGAGGCCAATCGCCGCCTGGCGGTGGAGATGCAGGACGTGACCCAGTGGCTCGACGAAGCCCTGAACCGCTGGCACCTGATGCGCCCCGAAGCCAGTTACCGTTTCAACCTGCTGGGCCAGGGCAGCGTGCCGCGCATGGCGCCGCCGCCAGACCTGACGCAGGCGTTGCTCAACCTGCTGAACAACGCCGCCGATGCCTGCCCTGAAGGGTTGGGTGTGCAGCTGGACTGGGACGCGGAAAACGTGACCATCAGCATTCGTGACCACGGCGCGGGCGTGCCGCTGGCCATTGCCGAGCAGATCGGCAAACCCTTCTTTACCACCAAGGGCAAAGGCTTCGGCCTCGGCCTGTTTTTGAGCAAGGCCAGCGTGACCCGCGCGGGCGGCTCAGTGAAGCTCTATAGTCATGAGGAAGGTGGCACGCTCACCGAGCTGCGCCTGCCCCGTGTCGCACGAGGAGATATCGATGAGTGACGAGATCCAAGTCGAAGGCGAAGAACTGCCGCACCTGCTGCTGGTAGATGACGACGCCACCTTTACCCGCGTGATGGCGCGCGCCATGAGCCGCCGTGGTTTTCGCGTGAGCACCGCAGGCTCGGCCGAAGAAGGCCTGACCATCGCCCAGGCCGATTTGCCGGACTACGCCGCGCTCGACCTGAAAATGGACGGCGACTCCGGCCTGGTGCTGCTGCCCAAGTTGCTGGAACTCGACCCCGAAATGCGCGTGGTGATCCTCACCGGTTACTCGAGCATCGCCACCGCCGTCGAGGCCATCAAGCGCGGCGCCTGCAATTATTTGTGCAAGCCGGCGGACGCCGACGACGTGCTGGCCGCGCTGCTCTCCGAGCATGCCGACCTCGACACCCTGGTGCCGGAAAACCCGATGTCGGTGGACCGTCTGCAGTGGGAGCATATTCAGCGCGTGTTGACTGAACACGAAGGCAATATCTCCGCTACCGCCCGCGCCCTGGGCATGCACCGGCGTACCCTGCAACGCAAGCTGCAGAAGCGTCCGGTACGGCGCTGAACAAAGTCTGAACAATCTGCTTCAGGCCGCACGGAGCCCTGAACCGATCGTCTATGATCGGTTCAAACGCCTGTCACTTTTTCCTACCGAGCCTGAACGATGAATCAGAACGCTGAGTACTCCGCGGTCAACGATGCGGTGCGTGGGCACTTCTTTCGCCGAACCTGGGCGATGATCACGCCCTATTGGCGCAGCGAAGAGAAGGGCAAGGCCTGGTTGTTGCTGGCTGCAGTGATTGGCCTGTCGCTGTTCAGCGTGGCGATCTCCGTGTGGATCAACCACTGGTATAAAGACTTCTACAACGCGCTGGAGAAGAAGGACACCGCCGCCTTCTGGCAACTGATCGGCTATTTCGGCGGGATCGCCGCCGTAGCGATTCTCGGCGCGGTCTACCGCCTCTACCTGACCCAGATGCTGACGATCCGCTGGCGTGCCTGGCTCACCGAAAAGCATTTTGCACGTTGGCTTGCCCACAAGAATTACTACCAGCTGGAGCAGGGCGGTTACACCGATAACCCGGACCAGCGGATTTCCGAAGACCTCAACAACTTCACCTCCAGCACCTTGAGCCTTGGCCTGGGCCTGCTGCGTAACGTGGTGAGCCTGGTGTCGTTCTCGATCATCCTGTGGGGCGTGTCGGGCAGTATCGAAGTGTTTGGTTTCACCGTCCCCGGCTATATGTTCTGGTGCGCATTGGTCTACGCGGGCGTCGGTAGCTGGCTGACCCACCTGATCGGCCGTCGTTTGATCGGCCTGAGCAACCAACAACAACGCTTTGAAGCAGACCTGCGTTTCTCCATGGTGCGTGTGCGTGAGAACGCCGAGAGCATCGCCTTGTACAACGGCGAGCCGAATGAAAACCAGCGCCTGAGCGCACGCTTTGGCAAGGTCTGGCACAACTTCTGGGACATCATGAAAGTGTCCAAGCGCCTGACCTTTTTCACCGCTGGCTATAGCCAGATTGCGATCATCTTCCCCTTCATTGTCGCCGCGCCACGCTACTTCACCGGCAAGATCGAGCTGGGCGAGCTGATGCAAATCAACTCGGCGTTCGGCAACGTGCAAGAGAACTTCAGCTGGTTTATCAGCGCGTATTCGGAGCTGGCTTCATGGCGCGCGACCAGTGATCGTCTGCTCAGCTTCCATCAGGCCATGAGTGACAACGAGCAGCGTGTGCCCGCCATCGATGTGCACCCCGAGGGCGAGCGCCTGGTGGTGAAAAACCTGGGCATGGATTTGGCTGACGGTCGTCACTTGCTGACCGACGCCGACATGACCGTAGAGCCGGGCCAGCGCGTGATGCTCAGTGGGCGCTCAGGCAGCGGCAAGAGTACGCTGCTGCGCGCAATGGGCCACCTCTGGCCAGCAGGCCACGGCAGCATTCGTCTGCCGGCTGCGCGTTACCTGTTTCTGCCGCAAAAGCCTTACTTGCCCATTGGCACGCTGAAGGCTGTGTTGAGTTATCCACAAGACGACAGCGCGTACTCGGCCGAACGTTATGCACAGGTCCTGGAAACGTGCCGCCTGCCGCATCTGGTTGCGCGCCTGGACGAAGCCAATCACTGGCAACGCATGCTCTCGCCGGGTGAGCAGCAGCGCCTGGCTTTTGCTCGCGCGTTGTTGTTCGCGCCGCAGTGGCTGTACATGGATGAAGCCACCTCGGCGATGGATGAGGAAGACGAGGCCACGTTGTATCAAGCATTGATTGACGAGTTGCCGGGACTGAGCATCGTCAGCGTCGGCCATCGCAGCAGCCTCAAGCGCTTCCATGGGCGGCATGTACGGATTGACGGTGGGTTGTTGCAGGAGCAGCAACCGGCTTAAGGTCGAGCGCGGTCAATGTGGGAGCGGGCTTGCTCGCGAATACGGTCTGTCAGTTAGCGATGTGCTGACTGACCCACCGCGTTCGCGGGCAAGCCCGCTCCCACAGTGGATCTCCAGTGTTCTGGAAAGTGAAGCCCAATAAAAAGCCCGGCTGATCATCGATCAGCCGGGCTTTTTATTGCTTGCAGAAGACTTACTTCTTCAGGCCGTAATGCTCATCCAGCATGCCTGGGGCGTCCGGCGTTTTTGGCGCGTAGTCCCGTGGTGGCTCCTGGTTTTCCCGCGGAGGCGTCAGGCGCTCCCGTGGCGCGTGCGGTGCATCGGAATGCAGCGCGGCCAGCAGACGCTGGCGGGTGATGTCGTCGAGGGCCAGGCGGTTAGCGCCATCGGCGAGGTGATCCTGTACATCCTGGTAGCTCTGGGTGAGCTTCTTGACCAGGGTCGCGGTGCTGTTGAAGTGGGTAACAACCTCGTTCTGATAACTGTCAAAACGTTCCTGAATGTCATCCAGCTGACGCTGCGTGCGGTTAGGCGCGGCATTTGGCAGCAGGCGGGCAACCAGGAATCCAATGGCGACACCGGCAACCAAGGCGAGAGTCGGCAACAACCAAACTAAGAGCGAGTGTTCCACGAGTCCTTCCTCTATAAACGGCTTTGCTTTACGTTAACGGCTCGGACCTGCGCTGTATACCGCGATTAAGCTCGCAATGATGCCATGCACAGACTTTTAGCTAGACGAGTCGACCCTTTGTGAGGTCACGGAGTTCATTCCTTGCTCATGCGTGAAACCCCCGTTTTGATCGATGGCCCGGTTGGCCAATTGGAAGCCCTGTACCTGGATCACCCCGAGCCACGTGGCCTGGCGCTGATCTGCCACCCTAACCCGGTGCAGGGCGGGACCATGCTCAATAAAGTTGTCTCGACCCTGCAACGCACCGCTCGCGATGCCGGTTTGATTACTTTGCGTTTCAATTACCGTGGCGTCGGTGCCAGCGCCGGTACCCACGACATGGCCACCGGTGAAGTGGATGATGCCGAAGCGGCCGCCACCTGGCTGCGGGAAAAACACCCCGACCTGCCGATCACCCTGCTCGGGTTTTCCTTCGGTGGCTACGTGGCCGCCAGCCTCGGCGGCCGTCTGGAAGCCAAGGGTGAAAAGCTCGCGCACCTGTTCATGGTCGCCGCCGCCGTGATGCGCCTGCGTGATACCGACGTGCTGCCCCAAGGCTGCCCATTGACTCTGATCCAGCCGGAAACCGACGAAGTGGTCGACCCGCAGGTCGTCTACGATTGGTCCGCTGCCTTGAAACGCACCCATGAGCTGCTGAAAGTGGCAGAATGCGGGCACTTTTTTCATGGCAAGCTCACCGATCTCAAGGATCTGGTGCTGCCGCGCCTCTCGAATTGATAGCAGTCTGATAAGCGATTACCCATGACGACTCGTACCCGTATTCTCACCGGCATCACCACCACCGGCACGCCGCACCTGGGCAACTACGCCGGCGCGATCCGCCCGGCGATCCTCGCCAGCCAGGACGCGAATGCCGATTCCTTCTACTTCCTGGCCGACTACCACGCCCTGATCAAATGCGATGACCCGCAGCGGATCCAGCGCTCGCGTATGGAAATTGCCGCGACCTGGCTGGCCGGTGGCCTGGATGTGAACCGGGTGACGTTCTATCGCCAGTCCGACATCCCCGAAATTCCTGAACTGACCTGGCTGCTGACCTGTGTCGCCGCCAAGGGCTTGCTCAACCGCGCCCACGCCTACAAGGCCTCGGTGGATAAAAACCTGGAAACCGGCGAAGACCCGGACGCGGGCATCACCATGGGCTTGTACAGCTACCCGGTGCTGATGGCGGCGGACATCCTGATGTTCAATGCGCACAAGGTGCCGGTCGGCCGCGACCAGATCCAGCACGTGGAAATGGCCCGCGACATTGGCCAGCGTTTCAACCACCTGTTTGGCAACGGTAAAGAATTCTTCACCATGCCTGAGGCGTTGATCGAAGAAAGCGTCGCCACCTTGCCGGGCCTGGATGGCCGCAAGATGTCCAAGAGCTACGACAACACCATCCCGTTGTTCACCAGCGCCAAGGACATGAAGGAGGCGATCTCGCGGATCGTCACCGACTCGCGCGCGCCTGGCGAAGCCAAGGACCCGGACAACTCGCACCTGTTCACCCTGTTCCAGGCGTTTGCAACCAAGGCCCAGGAAGAAGAGTTCCGTGCCGAGCTGCTGCAAGGCCTGGGCTGGGGCGAGGCAAAGAGCCGTCTGTTCCAACTGCTCGACGGCCAACTGGGTGAAGCGCGCGAGCGTTATCACCAACTGATGTCGCGCCCCTCGGACATGGAAGACCTGTTGCTGATCGGTGCCCAGAAAGCCCGCGCCGTGGCGGCGCCGTTCCTGGCCGAGCTGCGTGAGGCGGTTGGCTTGCGCTCGTTCGTCAATCAGGCCGCCGCGCCGGTGGCAGCCAAGAAGAAAGCCGCCAAAGCCGCGCGCTTTGTGAGCTTTCGCGAAGACGACGGCAGCTTCCGCTTCCGCCTGCTGTCGGCCGACGGCGAGCAACTGCTGCTGTCGCGCAATTTTGCCGACGGCAAAGCGGCCGGTGCGGTGACCAAGCAACTGCAAAACGGCGACGCGCTGGATGTACGCACTGAGGCCCTGAGTTTCAGCGTATGGCTCGATGGCGCGGTGGTTGCCGACAGTGCTGCGTTCGCCGACGAAACGTCGCGCGATGCAGCCATCGCCGCGCTGCGCGTTGCGTTGACCCCAACCGAGGATTAACCCGACCAAGGGTTGATTGCCATTATCCAGGGCCGTCGTTACAGTGACGGCCCGTTTTTGTTGCCTTGCTAACGAAATTATGACGCCCCTAGAACGATATCAAGCTGATCTGAAGCGCCCTGAATTCTTCCATGACGCCGCGCAGGAAAATGCGGTGCGTCATTTGCAGCGCCTGTACGACGACCTGGTCGCGGCCTCGCAAAACAAGCCAGGGATGTTCAGCAAGCTGTTTGGCAAGAAAGACCATACGCCGGTCAAAGGCCTGTACTTCTGGGGTGGCGTGGGCCGCGGCAAGACTTACCTGGTCGACACCTTCTTCGAAGCGCTGCCGTTCAAGGAAAAGGTGCGTACGCACTTCCACCGCTTCATGAAGCGCGTGCACGAAGAAATGAAGACGCTGCCGGGCGAGAAAAACCCGCTGACCATCATCGCCAAGCGTTTCTCCGATGAGGCGCGGGTGATTTGTTTCGACGAATTCTTTGTCTCCGACATTACCGATGCGATGATCCTCGGCACCCTGATGGAAGAGCTGTTCAAGAACGGCGTGACCCTGGTTGCGACCTCGAACATCGTGCCCGATGGCTTGTACAAGGACGGCCTGCAACGCGCGCGCTTCCTGCCGGCCATCGCGCTGATCAAGCAGAACACCGAGATCGTCAACGTCGACAGCGGCGTCGACTATCGCCTGCGTCACCTTGAGCAAGCGGAGCTTTACCACTACCCGCTGAACGAGGCCGCGCTGGACAGCCTGAAAAAAAGCTTCCGCGCGCTCACGCCGGAATGCACCAAGGCGGTCGAAAACGACAAGCTGATGATCGAGAACCGCGAAATCATCGCGCTGCGCACCTGCGATGACGTGGCCTGGTTCGAGTTCCGCCAGCTGTGCGATGGCCCGCGCAGCCAGAACGACTACATCGAACTGGGCAAGATCTTCCACGCGGTGATCCTGAGCGGCGTGGAACAGATGAGCGTCACCACTGACGACATTGCGCGCCGGTTTATCAACATGGTCGACGAGTTCTACGACCGCAACGTCAAGCTGATCATCTCGGCGGAAGTCGAACTCAAGGACCTCTACACCGGCGGTCGCTTGAACTTCGAATTCCAGCGCACGCTGAGCCGCTTGCTGGAAATGCAGTCCCACGAGTTCCTGTCGCGCGGGCACAAACCCTAACAGCGACACGCATAAATGGTGGGAGGGGGCTTGCCCCCGATAGCGGTGTGTCAGGGCCAGGTGTACTGACTGACCGACTGCTATCGGGGGCAAGCCCCCTCCCACATTTTTTACGGTGTTTGACCCTGCTTAAGCGGCTTGCTGGAACTGCTGCCGGTATTGGTTCGGCGACAGCTCGGTGTGCTGGCGGAACAGCCGTGCAAAGAAGCTCGCATCGTCGTAACCCACCTCATAGCTGATGGTCTTGATGCTTTTGCGGCTGCCCGAGAGCAAGCCTTTGGCGGTCTCGATGCGCAGGCGTTGCAGGTAGTGCAGCGGCTTGTCGCCGGTGGCGGTCTGGAAACGGCGCATGAAGTTGCGGATGCTCATGCCGTGTTCGCGGGCGACGTCTTCGAAGCGGAACTTGTCGGCAAAGTGCTCTTCGAGCCAGTGCTGGATCTGCAGGATGATCACGTCCTGGTGCAGCTTCTGCCCACCAAAACCAATGCGCCCCGGTGCGTAGCTGCGTTGCACTTCGTAGAGGATGTCGCGGGCCACGGCCTGGGCGATGTTGGCGCCGCAGAAGCGTTCGATCAGGTAGATATAAAGGTCGCACGCCGAGGTGGTGCCGCCGGCGCAATACAGGTTGTCGGCGTCGGTCAGGTGCTTGTCCTGGTTGAGCTGCACCTTGGGGAAGCGTTCGCTGAAGGCATTGAAGAAACGCCAGTAGGTGGTCGCCTCCTTGCCATCGAGCAACCCGGCCTCGGCCAGCCAGAATACCCCGGTTGCCTCACCGCAGAGTACAGCGCCGCGAGCGTGTTGCTGGCGCAGCCAGGGCAGCACTTGCGGGTAGCGTGTGCATAACGCGTCGAAGTCGTCCCAGAAGGCCGGTAGCACGATGATGTCGGCGTCTTCCAGGCCGCCGTCCACCGGCATGATCACATCACTGAAGCTGCGCACCGATTGCCCGTCGGGGCTGACCAGGCGCGTTTCAAACGCCGGGATCAGGCCCAGGCCTTGTTGTTTGCCATAACGCAGGCTGGCGAGATGGAAGAAATCCTTGGCTTGCATGAGGGTGGAAGCGAATACCCGATCAATGGCCAAGATGCTGACGCGCCGCAAGGGCGTGGAGATTTGGTTAGACATAATTTCATTTATTCTTATAGGGGAAAGTGGTCACCAGACGGCTGGATCGTCTTATTTTTTGTCGCATGTGTCCAGTGTCCCGTGACGGCTTCGCGGCATAGGCTCTGTGGTCTGGCCTTTGTCCGACAATCCACGCAGGTGACCCATGATCCCCAGAACCTTGTTCAGCTCGGAGCACGAACTCTTTCGCGAGAGCGTGCGCACCTTCCTTGAAAAACACGCTGCGCCGTTCCATGGGCAATGGGAGAAACAGGGCTATATCGACCGTGCGTTGTGGAGCAAGGCGGGGGAGGCGGGGATGCTTTGCTCCCACTTGCCGGAAGAGTATGGCGGCCTGGGCGCCGACTTTCTCTACAGCGCGGTGGTGATCGAAGAGGTCAGCCGCCTGGGTTTGACGGGCATCGGTTTCTCGCTGCATTCGGACATCGTCGCGCCGTACATCCTGCATTACGGCAGCGAGGTGCTGAAGCAGAAGTACCTGCCCAAATTGATTTCCGGTGAAATGGTGACGGCCATCGCCATGACCGAGCCAGGGGCGGGTTCCGACTTGCAGGGCGTGAAGACCACCGCGGTGCTGGATGGCGATGAGTACGTGATCAACGGCTCAAAGACCTTCATCACCAATGGCTTTCTCGCCGAGCTGGTGATCGTCGTGGCCAAGACCGATCCCAAGGCCGGCGCCAAGGGCACCAGCCTGTTTCTGGTGGAAGCCGACACGCCGGGCTTCGACAAGGGCAAGCGCCTGGAGAAGGTGGGCATGAAGGCCCAGGACACCTCGGAGCTGTTTTTCCAGGACGTGCGTGTGCCCAAGGGCAACCTGCTGGGGCAGGCGGGCATGGGCTTCGCCTATTTGATGCAGGAGTTGCCGCAGGAGCGTTTGACCGTGGCGATTGCTGCGCTCTCATCGGCGGAGGCGGCGCTGCAGTGGACCTTGGAATACACCCGCGAGCGCAGGGCGTTCGGCAAGGCGATTGCCGATTTCCAGAACACCCGGTTCAAGCTGGCGGAGATGGCCACGGAGATTCAGATCGGTCGCGTGTTTGTCGACCAGTGCATGGCGTTGCACCTGGAAGGCAAGCTCGACGTGCCTACTGCAGCGATGGCCAAGTACTGGGCCACGGACCTGCAATGCAAGGTGCTCGACGAGTGTGTGCAGCTGCACGGCGGTTACGGCTTTATGTGGGAATACCCGATCGCGCGGGCCTGGGCGGATGCGCGGGTGCAGCGGATTTATGCGGGGACCAACGAAATCATGAAAGAGATTATTGCGCGAGCGCTTTGATCTTCGGTGGTGCTCAGGGCCTCATCGGGGGCAAGCCCCCTCCCACATTTTGATGTGTGAATACAGTCAAATGTGGGAGCTGGCTTGCCTGCGATAGCTACCTAAAGATCAATCAAGGCGCTGGATTCGGATGATCCTTCTGAATCGCCTCAATCCCTTCCAACACTTCTTTCGACAGTTTCAGGTCAGCGCTGGCGATGTTGCTATCCAGTTGCTCCAAAGATGTCGCGCCAATAATGTTGCTGGTCACAAACGGCTGTTGCGTCACGAACGCCAGGGCCATCTGCGCCGGGTCCAGGCCGTGTTCACGCGCCAGCGCCACATAGCGGCTGCACGCGGCTTCGGACTGCGGGTTGAAGTAGCGGCTGAAACGGCTGTATTCGGTCAGGCGTGCCTTGGCCGGGCGTGCGCCGTTCTCGTACTTGCCGCTGAGCATGCCGAACGCCAGGGGCGAATACGCCAGCAGGCCGCACTGTTCACGAATCGCCACTTCCGCCAGGCCCACCTCAAAGCTGCGGTTGAGCAGGTTGTAGGGGTTCTGGATCGACACCGCGCGGGGCCAGCCACGGGCTTCGGCCAGGGCGAGGAATTTCATGGTGCCCCACGGGGTTTCGTTGGACAGGCCGATGTGGCGGATCTTGCCGGCTTTTACCTGCTCGTCCAGCGCTTCGAGGGTTTCTTCCAGCGGGGTGAGGTCGTCTTCGTCCTTGTGCTTGTAGCTCAGTTGGCCGAAGAAGTTGGTGCTGCGTTCCGGCCAGTGCAGCTGGTAGAGGTCGATCCAGTCGGTTTGCAGGCGCTTGAGGCTGGCATCCAGTGCTTCGACAATGTGCTTGCGGTTGTGGCGCAGGTGGCCGTCGCGGATGTAGTCGATGGTGTTGCCGGGGCCGGCGATCTTGCTGGCGAGGATCCAGTCGGCACGGTCGCCGCGGCTTTTGAAGTAATTACCGATGTAACGCTCGGTGGTGGCATAGGTGTCGGCCTTGGGCGGCACCGGGTACATTTCCGCCGTGTCGAGGAAGTTGATCCCCGCGGCCTTGGCCCGTTCGATCTGCGCGAAGGCCTCTGCCTCGCTGTTCTGCTCACCCCAGGTCATGGTGCCCAAGGCTATCGCGCTTACGTTCAGATCGGTTCGGCCCAGCTGTCGATAATCCATCGGGTACTCCTTCAGGGAAAACAATCATAAAAGCAGGTTGAATTTTTTTTCGCAATCTGCATAATTGCCCACCTCTTTCTGCAGTGGAAGTGATGCGCCGCCTGCCGAAGAATCTTGCCGTTGAACGGACGCGCCGACCCGAGCCCCCGATAGCGTCTGTATCCGGCTGCCTTTGACTTGTCAAAGTACGCACTATTCAGTAAGATCCGCCGTCTAATTTACAGGGCGGCCCCTGAGGCTATTAAAGAATGACAACTTTTACTGCAAAACCGGAAACAGTTCAGCGCGACTGGTTTGTCGTCGACGCCGCTGGTCAGACCCTGGGTCGTCTGGCCACTGAAGTCGCCAGCCGTCTGCGTGGCAAGCACAAGCCTGAGTACACCCCTCACGTTGACACCGGTGACTACATCGTGATCATCAACGCTGAGCAGGTACGTGTTACCGGCAACAAAGCGCAAGACAAAATGTACTACCGTCACTCCGGTTTCCCAGGCGGTATCAAGTCTTCGAACTTTGAAGGCCTGATTTCCAAGAAGCCTGAAGCCCCGATCGAAATCGCGGTCAAAGGCATGCTGCCGAAGGGCCCACTGGGTCGCGATATGTTTCGCAAGCTGAAAGTCTATGCGGGCGCTGTACACCCTCATGCTGCTCAGCAGCCCCAAGAACTGAAGTTTTAACGGAATAGTTCATTATGTCGGCGACTCAAAATTACGGCACTGGCCGTCGCAAAACCGCAACCGCACGCGTTTTCCTGCGTCCGGGCACTGGTAACATCTCGATCAACAACCGCACTCTGGACAACTTCTTCGGTCGCGAAACTGCCCGCATGGTAGTTCGTCAGCCGCTGGAACTGACCGAGACTGTTGAAAAGTTCGACATCTACGTCACCGTTATCGGTGGCGGTGTAAGTGGTCAAGCTGGCGCAATCCGCCACGGTATCACTCGCGCTCTGATGCAGTACGACGAAACCCTGCGTGGCGCACTGCGCAAAGCTGGCTTCGTAACTCGCGATGCTCGTGAAGTTGAACGTAAGAAAGTCGGTCTGCGTAAAGCGCGTAAGCGTCCGCAGTACTCGAAGCGTTAATTCGCTTTACGTTCCACAAAAACGCCCAACTCCTCACGGAGCTGGGCGTTTTTTATTGCCTGCGATTTATGCACAAATTTCGCCGTGACAACTTGCCACATCCGTAGACCCCCTATACTACAAGGCCTGGAGAGGGAGCCCCGGGCAATTCCCTTGTCATACGTGGGGCTTTTCATTACCATTCGGCAAAATTTTTATAAGTAAAGATTCAACACTTAGTAGACGCCTGATTTAACAGGCCAAAAAGCTGATGGGAGAGGACTGAATGAGCAATGACGGCGTGAATGCAGGCCGGCGTCGCTTCTTGGTAGCAGCCACATCCGTGGTGGGTGCTGCAGGAGCGGTGGGGGCTGCGGTCCCGTTCGTGGGGTCATGGTTTCCCAGTGCCAAGGCGAAAGCCGCAGGTGCACCGGTGAAGGTGAATGTCAGCAAGATCGACGCAGGCCAGCAGATGATTGCTGAGTGGCGCGGTCAGCCGGTCTTCATCGTTCGTCGTACTGAGGAAATCCTGGGGAATCTGAAAAAAATCGAAGGTCAGCTGTCTGATCCCGACTCGAAGAATTCCGACCAACCCGCCTACGTCGATAAGGAAATCCGTTCGATCAAGCCAGAGATTCTGCTGCTGATCGGTATCTGCACCCACCTCGGCTGCTCGCCTACCTTCCGCCCTGAAGTTGCTCCTGCCGACCTGGGCAAAGACTGGGTGGGTGGTTACTTCTGCCCTTGCCATGGCTCTCATTACGACCTGGCCGGCCGCGTCTACAAGTCACAACCCGCACCACTGAACCTGCCAGTTCCGCCACATCACTACGAGACTGACAGTGTCATTGTCATTGGCGTCGACGAGGGGGAGAAAGCCTGATGAGCAAGTTCATGGATTGGGTGGATGCGCGCTTCCCCGCTACCAAAATGTGGGAAGACCATCTCAGCAAATATTACGCACCAAAAAACTTCAACTTCTTCTACTTCTTCGGCTCCCTGGCGCTGTTGGTGCTGGTCAACCAACTCGTCACCGGCGTCTGGCTGACGATGAGCTACACACCTTCGGCTGAAGAGGCCTTTGCGTCCGTTGAAGGGATCATGCGCGACGTCGAGTACGGCTCGATCCTGCGTTTGCTTCACTCCACCGGCGCCTCGGCGTTCTTCATCGTGGTCTACATGCACATGTTCCGTGGCTTGCTCTACGGCTCATACCAAAAACCCCGCGAGCTGGTGTGGGTGTTTGGCATGCTGATCTATCTGGCGCTGATGGCAGAGGCCTTCATGGGTTACCTGCTGCCGTGGGGGCAGATGTCGTACTGGGGCGCTCAGGTGATCATCTCGCTGTTCGGCGCGATCCCGGTCATCGGCAACGACCTGACCCAGTGGATCCGTGGTGACTACCTGATTTCCGGCATCACCTTGAACCGCTTCTTCGCCTTGCACGTTGTGGCCCTGCCGATCGTGATTCTCGGCCTGGTGGTGCTGCACATCCTGGCGCTGCACGAAGTGGGTTCGAACAACCCCGATGGCGTCGACATCAAGAAGCACAAAGACGAAAACGGCATCCCGCTGGACGGCATTCCGTTCCACCCGTACTACACCGTGAAAGACATTGTCGGCGTGGTGGTGTTCTTGTTCATCTTCTGCTCGATCGTGTTCTTTTTCCCGGAGATGGGCGGGTATTTCCTCGAGAAGCCTAACTTCGAACAGGCCAACGCCTTCAAAACGCCTGAGCACATTGCACCGGTCTGGTACTTCACGCCGTTCTACGCGATCTTGCGGGCGATTCCAGACAAGCTCATGGGCGTTGTTGCCATGGGCGCCTCGATTGCGCTGTTGTTTGTCCTGCCGTGGCTTGACCGCAGCCCGGTCAAATCGATGCGCTACAAGGGATGGTTGAGCCGAATCTGGCTTGTCGTGTTCTGCATCGCGTTCATGCTGCTGGGCTGGACCGGCGTCCAGGCACCGAAGCCAGCGCTGACGTTGCTGTCGCAGGTCTGCACCTTCCTGTACTTCGCCTACTTCATTCTGATGCCGTTCTACACCCGGCTCGAGAAGACCAAACCGGTTCCGGAAAGGGTGACTGGCTGATGAAAAAGTTATTCGTTGCTTTGATGCTTGCGGCACTGCCGCTACTGTCCTTCGCGGCCGAGCAGGGCCCGGAACTGGAAAAAGTCGATATCGACGTCTCTGACAAAGCTGCAATGCAAGATGGCGCGCGTACCTTCGCCAACTACTGCATGGGCTGCCACAGCGCCAAGTTCCAGCGCTATGAGCGGGTTGCCGATGACCTCGGTATCCCTCATGAGCTGATGCTGGAGAAACTGGTGTTCACTGGCGCCAAGATTGGCGACCACATGAACATCGGCATGCAGCCTGCCGACGCCAAAGCCTGGTTCGGTGCTGCACCGCCTGACCTGACCCTGGTGGCGCGCGTGCGGGGTACCGACTGGCTGTATGGCTACCTTAAATCCTTCTACGAAGACCCGGCGCGCCCTTGGGGTGTGAACAACAAAGTCTTCCCGAACGTCGGTATGCCTAACGTTCTGGTCGGCCTGCAGGGTCGCCAAGTGGTAGGATGCAAGCAGGTTCAGGTCGTCGAAGACGGCAAGAAGCAATATGATCCGTTGACCGGCACGCCTCTGACGCATGAAGCGTGTGATCAACTGACCATAGTGCCCAAGACCGGTACGCTGAACGAAGAGCAGTTCGACGAGAAGGTCAAGAATCTGGTGACCTTCCTGGCCTACTCGGCCAACCCGGTCAAACTGCAACATCAGCGCATCGGTACCTATGTATTGCTGTACCTGGCCTTCTTCTTCGTATTCGCCTATCTGCTCAAACGCGAATACTGGAAGGATGTGCATTGATCCAACCGTAAGCAATTGCTGTTAATCTTGCGCGCCCAGCGGCATCTCTGAACACGTAGCGGTCTGGTTGAACCAGGCACTGCAGAGATGCTCTCTGGGCGCGCTCGTTTTTGAGCTTTCGATAATTTCAACAAGCGAGGAGGACCGCCATGGGCGTGACCAATCGGTTGGCCTGTTACTCCGACCCCGCCGACCACTATTCCCACCGAGTACGCATCGTGCTCGCAGAGAAGGGTGTCAGCGCCGAGATCATCAGTGTGGAGGTGGGACGTCATCCGCCGAAACTGATCGAAGTGAACCCTTACGGCAGCTTGCCCACCCTGGTCGATCGTGACCTGGCGTTGTGGGAGTCAACCGTGGTGATGGAATACCTGGATGAGCGTTACCCGCATCCGCCTTTGTTGCCGGTGTACCCGGTGGCGCGTGCCAACAGCCGCCTGCTGATCCATCGGATCCAGCGTGACTGGTGCGGGCTGGTGGATGTGATTCTGGATTCACGCAGTAAAGAAGCCGTTCGGGTGCAGGCGCGCAAGGAATTGCGTGAGAGCCTGACCGGTGTTTCGCCGCTGTTCGCCGACAAACCTTTTTTCCTCAGCGAGGAACAAAGCTTGGTGGATTGCTGCCTATTACCCATACTCTGGCGCTTGCCGATCCTGGGCATTGAACTGCCACGGCCGGCCAAGCCGTTGCTTGATTACATGGAGCGCCAGTTTGCGCGTGAGGCTTTCCAGGCGAGTCTGTCTGGTGTCGAACGCGATATGCGCTAAGGCTTAAGGAGCCGCTGATGAACTCCAGTCGACCCTATTTGGTCCGCGCGCTCTATGAGTGGATTGTGGACAACGATTGCACCCCGCACATGCTGGTCAACTCCGAATTTCCCAAGGTTGACGTGCCTCAAGGCTTTGCCAGTGACGGGCAGATTGTGCTGAACGTATCACCCAGTGCCGTGCGCCACCTGCACATGGACAACGAGGCTGTCAGCTTCGAAGGGCGTTTCGGCGGCGTGCCCCATACGCTGTTCGTGCCGATTGGCGCGATTCTCGGGATCTATGCCCGCGAGAATGGCCAAGGCATGGTGTTCGATCTGGAGTCGCCTTTCGAGGACGACGAATCGATTGAAGGCGAAGACGGTGATGATGTACCACCACCGGACTCCGAGCCACCGCGTCCAAGCGGCCGGCCGAGCCTGAAAGTGGTGAAGTAAGCGGCTTTCATCCTCGGGTGAGCCTGAAAAATGCCTCGATATGCGTCGGGGCATTTTTTTGCGCGAAGGATGTAGATGAAAGTCGCGACACAACGGTGATCGTACAACCGCCATGGGCTATGATGCGGGCTCAAGTTCGCCGAGAAAGATGGTTCATCATGGAAAACGCCAACACCGCCCCTCGTCTTCCCCGCAAGCGCCGCAGCCTTGCCCAGGAATTGGTCACGGTGTTGTCTGAGCAGATCCGCGACGGTCAACTCAAACGTGGCGATAAGTTGCCCACCGAGTCGGCCATCATGGAAGCCCATGGCGTCAGCCGCACGGTCGTGCGTGAAGCCATCTCGCGTTTGCAGGCGGCGGGGCAGGTCGAAACCCGTCACGGTATCGGCACCTTTGTGTTGGATACGCCAAGCCCGAGCGGTTTCCGGATTGACCCGGCCACGGTGGTTACGCTGCGCGATGTGCTGGCGATTCTGGAGCTGCGGATCAGCCTGGAAGTGGAGTCCGCCGGCCTTGCCGCGTTACGTCGCAGCGACGAGCAACTGGCCGCCATGCGTGCGGCGCTCGATGCCCTGAATGAAAGCGCGGCCCACGCCGGCGATGCAGTGGCGTCAGACTTCGCGTTCCACCTGGAAATTGCGCTGTCCACCGGCAACCGCTACTTCACCGACATCATGACCCACCTGGGCACCAGCATCATTCCGCGTACGCGCCTGAATTCAGCGCGCCTGGCCCATGACGATCAGCAGCACTACATGGGCCGCCTGAGCCGCGAGCACGAAGAGATTTATGAGGCAATTGCCCGCCAGGATTCGGACGCTGCACGCGCCGCCATGCGCTTGCATTTGACCAACAGCCGAGAGCGACTGCGCCATGCCCACGAAGAGGCAGAAGCGCAGCGCGGTTAACCGGGCAACCGAGTGGTGTCGGGAGTAAATCGATCCAAGTGTGGGAGCGGGCTTGCCCGCGAATGCGGTGTGTCAGTCTGCACATGCATCAACTGAAAAAACGCCTTCGCGAGCAAGCCCGCTCCCACATTTTGATCTCCTTGGCCTGGAGTTTTGCGTCCACTTAATTAGCCGGCTGATTGGGCTTGTAGTCCTTGAGCAGCAGATACGTACTCCAACCCCACCAATCATTGGTCCAGTGTTTGTCGTTCAGGTCATTCACGTCCTTGCGGCGCAGCACCTTGTCGCCTTCCATCTTGAACAGCGGCGAAAAGTTATTCGCCGGGTTCTGCGCTGCGTTCAAATCCGGCACATACAGCGGCGCCTTGAAGTTGGCCGGGAAGGGCGCCACGCCGCTGATAAAGGTCTCGAAGACCTCATCGGCCGAGGCCTGTACCGCCCGTTTGACCATCGCCCGATTGTCCGCGTCGATGGCATCGAAGTAGCGTTTATCCCCATAGGCATGCCATTGATCACCCTTGGCGTTGCGCACCTTGAGCCCGAACTTGCTGTCCTCATCGTGCATGAAGCGGCTGATCAGCGAGCCCAGTTCGCCAGGCGTCACCACCGCCGCCAATTGCTTGCGCGGCACGCGCAGGTGGCCGGCGGAAAACAGGTCGGTCAAAAAGTGATCAGCAAAGCTGTTCATGGCGTAGGCCAATTCCAGTGCCTGATCGGTGCCGGTTTGATGGGCCGCGACCGCCTGTTGCAGTGCCGCCGTATGGCCAGCCAGATACGCGGATAGCGCCCATTCGCCGAAGTGGTCAGCGTTATCTGCGGCCAATTTCAGGTAGCGCCCCAGCGGAATCAATGCCGAAACGGCACTGCCGCCGCCGGTGATGCGGTTCCATTCCTCGGACAACGTATCACCCAGTGCGTCATAGGCTTCGTGCGGTTGTTTGCCGTCCTTGATCGCCTGGTTCACGGCGTTGATCTCCTTTTGCATCACCGCGAGGATTTTCCCGGCCTCTTCCCGCGAGGCTGGCAGCACCGCCAGCGAATTGAACGCTGCAGTAAAGCGCTGCACGCGATCGGCGGCGGACGCGCCGTCGCTGATCGGCTGGCCAGGAATGCCATAGAAGTCGCCCCCCAGCGCGATCACCTGGCCATAGGTGAGTGCCAGCCCGTTGGGCAGGTGCAGCTCGACCTGGTGGGCGGGAATCGCCGGGGCGTCTTTGACGAAACGCAACAGCGTGTCATCGCCGATGGCGGTGTGCTCACCGCCTTCGAAGCGCAGGGTAGGTGGGTTTTTCTCGGGGGCTGCGAGTTCAAGACCTGACATGTTAGCTCCTTGCTATGTCGTAGGAATCTTCCGTGATAACTGTATGTATATACAGTTAATCGGAGCATAGAGGATTAATTTCCTACGTCAAGAAAGTGCGTTCAAACGCAGGGCCGGATGAAGCCCGATGAATTGCAGTTGACGAATCTTTTTATAGTTGTACGATGACGTACGACATCAACAAACCAACAACAACCTTTCGACAGAAAGTCTTCACCCAGGGTGTTCGAATAATGAATCCACAAGAACTGAAGTCCATCCTCTCCCACGGTCTGCTGTCTTTCCCCGTGACCGATTTCAACGCGCAGGGTGACTTCCACCAGGCCGGCTACATCAAGCGTCTGGAATGGCTCGCCCCCTACGGCGCCACCGCCTTGTTCGCCGCCGGTGGCACTGGTGAGTTTTTCTCCCTGGCTGCCAGCGAATATTCCCAAGTGGTGAAGACCGCTGTTGATACCTGCGCCACCAGCGTGCCGATTCTCGCCGGTGTGGGTGGGTCGACCCGTCAGGCCATCGAGTACGCCCAAGAGGCTGAACGCCTCGGTGCCAAAGGCTTGCTGTTGCTGCCGCACTACCTGACCGAAGCCAGCCAGGACGGCGTCGCCGCCCACGTGGAAGCGGTGTGCAAGTCGGTCAAAATCGGCGTGGTGGTCTACAACCGCAACGTGTGCCGCCTGACTGCGCCTCTGCTGGAACGCTTGGCCGAGCGCTGCCCGAACCTGATCGGCTACAAGGACGGCCTGGGTGACATCGAGTTGATGGTGTCGATCCGCCGTCGCCTGGGTGACCGTTTCAGCTACCTCGGCGGCCTGCCGACTGCAGAGGTTTACGCCGCTGCCTACAAGGCCCTGGGCGTGCCGGTGTACTCCTCGGCGGTGTTCAACTTCATCCCGAAAACCGCGATGGACTTCTACCACGCGATTGCCAAGGACGATCACGCCACCGTCGGCAAGATCATCGACAACTTCTTCCTGCCTTACCTCGACATCCGCAACCGTAAGGCGGGTTATGCCGTGAGCATCGTCAAGGCCGGGGCAAAAATCGCCGGCTATGACGCAGGCCCTGTGCGCACGCCGCTGACCGACCTGCTGCCGGAAGAATACGAAGCCCTGGCCGCGCTGATCGACAAGCAAGGTCCGCAGTAACTTATCAACAAGGCCGCTGAGAGATCAGCGGCCTTTTGCGTCAGGAGAAGATTTGTGTCCCAAGCCAAACGTTTTGAGAACTACATCAACGGCGAGTGGGTGGCCGGTGCCGATTACTGCAACAACATCAATCCGTCGGAGTTGTCCGATGTCATCGGCGAATATGCCAAGGCTGACGTAGCTCAAGTTAACGCCGCCATCGATGCCGCCCGCGCCGCCTTCCCGGCCTGGTCGACCTCCGGCATCCAGGCTCGCCACGATGCGCTGGACAAAGTCGGCAGTGAAATCCTCGCCCGTCGTGAAGAACTCGGCACCCTGCTGGCCCGTGAAGAGGGCAAGACCCTGCCCGAAGCCATCGGCGAAGTGACCCGCGCCGGTAACATTTTCAAGTTCTTCGCCGGTGAATGCCTGCGCTTGTCCGGTGACTACGTGCCGTCCGTGCGCCCGGGCGTCAATGTGGAAGTCACCCGCGAAGCCCTGGGTGTGGTCGGCTTGATCACCCCGTGGAACTTCCCGATTGCGATCCCCGCCTGGAAAATCGCCCCGGCCCTGGCCTACGGCAACTGCGTGGTGATCAAACCGGCCGAACTGGTGCCGGGCTGCGCCTGGGCCCTGGGCGAGATCATCTCCCGCGCCGGCTTCCCCGCCGGTGTGTTCAACCTGGTGATGGGCAGCGGCCGTGTGGTTGGCGACGTATTGGTCAACAGCCCGAAAGTCGACGGCATCAGCTTTACCGGTTCGGTCGGCGTGGGCCGTCAGATCGCCGTCAGCTGCGTGTCGCGCCAGGCCAAAGTGCAGTTGGAAATGGGCGGCAAGAACCCGCAGATCATCCTCGACGACGCCGACCTCAAGCAGGCCGTCGAGCTGTCGGTACAGAGCGCGTTCTACTCCACCGGCCAGCGTTGCACCGCCTCCAGCCGCTTGATCGTCACCGCCGGTATCCACGACCAGTTCGTTGCGGCCATGGCTGAGCGCATGAAGTCGATCAAAGTCGGCCACGCGCTGAAAAGCGGCACCGACATCGGCCCGGTGGTTTCCCAGGCCCAGCTGGACCAGGACATGAAGTACATCGACATCGGCCAAAGCGAAGGTGCGCGGCTGGTCAGCGGTGGCGGCCTGGTGACCTGCGACACCGAAGGCTACTACCTGGCGCCGACGCTGTTTGCCGACAGCGAAGCCGCCATGCGCATCAGCCGTGAAGAGATCTTCGGCCCCGTGGCCAACGTGGTGCGCGTAGCGGATTACGAAGCGGCGCTGGCCATGGCCAACGACACCGAGTTCGGCCTGTCGGCGGGCATTGCCACCACCTCGCTCAAGTACGCCAACCACTTCAAGCGCCACTCCCAGGCCGGGATGGTGATGGTCAACCTGCCGACTGCCGGTGTGGATTACCACGTGCCGTTCGGTGGCCGTAAGGGCTCCTCGTATGGTTCGCGCGAGCAAGGTCGCTACGCGCAAGAGTTCTACACCGTGGTGAAGACCAGCTACATCGGGTCGTAACACGTAACACCCGTGGGAACCGGCTTGTGTGGGTGCGGGGGGGGGGGGGGGGGGGGGGGGGGGGCGGGGGGGGGTGGGGGGGGGGGGGGGCGGGGGGGGCGGC
>NZ_JANLOF010000003.1:0-236 GCF_025466135.1 Pseudomonas sp. 14P_5.3_Bac1
AGTTGCCGCCAGTTGCACCGGCAATAGTGGTGCTAACGGTGGAACCGTTGTTGTAGACGTCGTTGGCTGGAGTTTCGAAAACTACAGTTCCGCTGGACTTGCCTGCTTCGATATTGATCGTCTGGCCGTTGCTCAAGGTAACCGTCACAGCGGTTTGCGCTGGATTGGTCAGCGTGGCGGTGTAAGTGATGTTGCCGCCTTCAACGACCGATGTATCTGCCGTCAGAGTGACGGTA
>NZ_JANLOF010000026.1:0-202 GCF_025466135.1 Pseudomonas sp. 14P_5.3_Bac1
GCGCTGCGGCCAACGCCGCGATGGGCTCGTCGAACCCGGTGCATGCTGCGACGGGCGCGAAGATACTCGGCGATGTCGAGGAACTGGATTTCGTGCTTCCGGGCATTTTGCCGATCGGTTGGCAGCGCTTTTACAACAGCCGCGACGAACGCCAAGGTAGCCTGTTCGGTACCGGTTGGAGCGTGGCCTACGAGGTGTGCGT